>JAQGPB010000081.1 GCA_028293265.1 Pedosphaera sp.
GGCAGACATCTCATCCTGAGCGGCCCGCATACGCAGCCATTGATCACGATGCAAAAAGACGGCTTCATTGACCAGCTCGGCGAGGAAAATGTCTGCCCGCACCTCGATGCCGCACTCGAACGCGCCCGTGAAATCCTCGCGCAAAAGTCCGCCAAAGATGTGACCCCCATGCCAAATCCCGCCACTGCTTTGTAGCCGCCGACGCGACAAGGCGGATTTTCAACCAACCATCAAGTGTCCCCGCCAAATATATTCGACTTACTTGGCAGGCTTGGCCGCCTGCCCGCGATAGTCGCCGCCCAATTCGGCGGCGAGGTATGCGAATACCGCATAAGCCGCCGTGCTCTGGTTGATCCGTTCCGGCCGGATTTTATCAAGCGTGTCGTCAGCAGTGTGATGAAGATCAAAATAATCGGTGCCGTCCATTTCGAGGTTCACCGCCGGCACTCGCAACACCGATAACAGTTCCATTTCCGAACTTCCTTGGGACTTGTTATCGCCACGCGCAATGCCCAGCGGCGCCAGCGCCGCGCGAATGATTTTGAGGCTCGGCTCGTCGGGATTGCCCACGCCCGTCTGGAATTTGTAAATGGGGCCCTGCCCAAAATCCGGCTCCGCCACAACGATGTGCTGCGACATTTCCGAATAATGCGCCAATACATAAGCCTTGCCGCCCCAAAGACCGGTTTCTTCCGAGCCGAACAACACCACGCGAATCGTCCGCTTGGGATGTTGCGGCAGGTCGTGAATCAATTTCGTCGCTGCCATCACGATGGCCACGCCCGCGCCGTCGTCAATTGCACCAGTTCCCAAATCCCACGAATCCAGATGCGCGCCGAGCAGCACGATTTCGTCCGGCTTTTCGCGGCCCTTGATTTCAGCAATCACATTCTGGCTGGTGACCGCGCCAAGGTCCTGCGGGGTGAGCACCAGTTTGACGCGCACCGGCCCGCCCTTGGCCACCAAACGCTCCAATTGCTCCGCATCCGGCACCGACAAGGCTGCCGCCGGAATTCGCGGCGCATCCTCCGCATAATGCGTCCCGCCGGTGTGCGGCGACCGGCGGCTGTTTGTCGCCAGCGAACGCAGCAGATAGCCAATCGCACCGCGCCTGGCGGCTTCGGCGGGACCGGCGGTGCGAAACTTGTTTGCGGCCCCATAGCCGGCCCCATCCTTGGCGCGAAACATCGGTTGCGTTACCACCGCGATCTTCCCCGCAAGCGAGCCGGGTGGCGCGGCAAGCAATTCATCGTACGTTTTGAACAAGGCAATCTCCGCCGTAAGGCCCTCGGGCGTCGTCGCCGGGCTGCCGCCCAATGCGGTCACGGCGAGCGACTGCGGCGATGGGCTGACCACTTCAGCCCGCTCTTCTCCACGCGCCCAGCCATGGGGCAGGGGAAAGTTTTCAATCCAAACCTTGTCGAAACCAAGTTGCTCAAAACGTTTTTGCGCCCATGCCGCCGCGCGCTTTTCCGCTTCCGAGCCATCGAGTCGCGGGCCGATGCTGGTGGTGAGATCGGTGACAATATCCATCGTGCTGGAATTCGTGAGCGCCTCGCGCGCGAGTTTTGCCGCGACCTGCTTCGGGTGGTCCTCGCGAGCGCTCGCCGGCCGGGTGTTCGCGAGCGTGACCGCCAAAAGCACGACGCAAAATGAAATGTTCCGTTTCATTCCTGGATGAAGTAGCTGAGGTTCTCCAATTCGATGGCGAGATTTACGTTGTTCACCATGACCTCCTCGGGGACATGCAGCACCAGCGGCGCAAAATTCAAGATGCCCGTGACGCCGCAGGCCACCAGAGTGTTGGCGACTTCCTGCGCGGCAGACGCGGCGACGGTCAGGATCGCCATTTTCACATGCTGCGCGCGGATGATTTCAGCGAGCTTGTCCATGCCCAGAATCGGACGGGTGATTTTTTTGTCGCGTCGGCGGTCGGGTTCAAGGTCGAAGGCGGCGATGATCTCGAAGCCCTCTTTTTCAAAACCGCGATAAGAGAGCAGGGCCATGCCGAGATTGCCGACGCCCACCAGCACCACCGGTTGCAGGCTTTTGGTGCCCAGTTCGTCCGTGATCATTTGCGACAACTGCGTGACATCGTAGCCGAGGCCGCGCGTGCCGAACTGCCCGAAGTAGGTGAGGTCCTTGCGAAGCTGGGTGGACTTGACGCCCGCCACCTTCGCCAGCGCCTCGCTGGAAACGGTGCGGATGCCATTGTCATTCAGTCGCGCCAGGCAGCGCAAATAAATCGAGAGACGATAAATCGTCTTGCGCGGCATGTCGGGGCGGTTGGTCTTCTTCAAGCTCGCCAAGAAATAGTGCAAACCCGCCCGCCTTGCAAGCCTGTGAACGAAGGAAGGCCCCTAATCCACAAACACCAGCTCGTTCGCCAGCAAAAGGACTTGGGCATATTTCTGCCAGGCATCGAGTTTGAGGGTTGTTCCTTTGGCGGCTTCGGCAAAATCGTTCAAGGCGTTCCATTCCATCCGCTGACCGGGCTGAGTCCGGCCGTCCGCGACAAACCGGATCACCGGCGACCAGGAAAAGGAGTCGAAGCCAACATTGCCATAACAATCAGTTACAAAATCAATCGTGTCCCCCTGCTTCACCGGAGTGCGTTCGAGATTGGTCTCCTCCTTGCTGTTATGCACCAGCCATTGTCCCAGCATGCCGGACTCGCTCGATACAATGCGGCCCCGCACGCCGTCGCCTTGTGCGTCGGGATGCGCCAGCGTGCCGGTAATGCTGATTGTGCCATCGCATGGCGCGATCCAACGCCGGATGGAAGCATGCTGCTGATCGTTGCCTGGATGGCCGCCGCTGCCATTAACCACGACCCAGCCCAATTTCGGATCAGGCAAAACCGGTCCGCCCTGAAAAGCGTGACCATCAAAGAAAGGGAGTTTGCGGAACTTTTTTACCCGCTTCGAAGTCTCATCAAAGCCGCCGTAACCAAACAGCCAGTTGGTCATCCCGGAGGACGGAGGCACGGCGGCTTGCGCCTCGGTGAATTGATGCGCCAGCGTGATTTCTTCCGCCGTCGGTTCCCGCTGAAACGCCAGTTCGTAAAGCAGGCGCAATTGTTCCTGCTCACTGTGCGCGGCCTTGAAATCGGGCCGGTTGACCAGGTTTTTTGCCTGCTCGATCACAAACGGACTGTTCATCAGGAACAATGCCTGCTGCGGCACCGTCGTGTAAAAACGCCGCGCGCTGCTGGTGTCAGGACTGGCAAAGTCGAACGTGCGAAACAAATCCGGAAGATTCTGCCGGTCAATGTAACCATAAACCGTCCGTCGGGTGGCGGTGGGTTCGGTGATTTCCACCGCGTGCCCCCCGGCGGTGAGGTCCAATTTTCCGGCGACCGCCAGCATGGTGTCGCGCATGGCTTCAAACTCGAGCCGCTGCCGGTTCATGCGCCAGATCAATTGATTGCCCGGATCAATCTTGGCGCAGGCGGGATTGTCATCGCTGCTTTGACGGTAGGTTGCGGACAGCATGATGAGCCGTTGAAGTTTCTTGACCGACCAGCCTTCCGCCATGAAACGCGCGGCCAGATAATCGAGCAACTGGGGAT
>JAQGPB010000084.1 GCA_028293265.1 Pedosphaera sp.
GCAGATTCGCGATCTCGAGGATGAAATCGGTTTTCCGCTCTTGGAACGAAGCGCAAAGTCCGTTCACTTGACCGAGGCGGGCCGCACTTTTCTCATCGAGGCGCGTGCCGTGCTGCAACGGGCTGAGGATGCGGTAAAAGCGGCACGCGCCAAAGTCGGCGGCATGCAGGGCGAAATTCAGGCGGGTTACGCGCCGTCGTTGACCGTCGAAATTCTCCCGCGCGCACTGCGAATTTTCCAGGCGGAATTTCCCCGGGTGCGGGTCCGCCTGCACGATTTGTCCACGGAAGAAATGGTCGGCCAGTTGAACAAGGGGAAATTGCAACTAGCGTTGATGGTGCGGCCTTCGCGCAAGATGATGCGCGGATTGCGGTTCCAGGAACTGGCCAGTTATCCGCTGTGCGTCGCCGTTCCGCCCGGACATCGGCTGGCCCGCGCGCGAAGGGTGAAGCTCGCCGAGCTGGCGCGCGAACCGTTGATCGGCTACAGCCATGAGGATTATCCCGAGTATCAAGAGAGTGTGGACGCATTGTTCAAGCCCCGCGAACCGAGGCCGCGCATCGTGGAAGAACATGATGGGGTGACGAGCCTCATTGCGGCGGTGGAATCAGGGCGCGGAGTGGCGCTGGTGCCAAGCTGTCTTGCCTGCATGGTTGGACCGCGCTTGAAGCTGATTCCGCTCAACCCCGCCCCGTCGCCGATCGTAGTCGGCGCGCTGGTACGGGAAGGAGCAGTGCCTGCGCTCGTGGAAAAATTGATCGCCGCTGCGGCAGCGAAATAAGGCCTCGTCTGTCGCTAAACTTTAAACTTTAAGAACAAATCTGCTGCCTCGTCCCAACCGCATGGCTCCGCGCGTTTGCGTCCACCCGCACCTAATCGCTCGCGCAATGCCGCATCCGAAATCAAACGCGCGAAAGCCGTCGTCAGCGCGGTCAGGTTTCCTTCCTCGACCAGCAAGCCCGTTTCACCGTCCAAGACCGCCTCGCTGGCCCCGCCACTGCGATACGCAATCACCGGTTTGCCATGCCAGCCCGCATCCAGGCAAGCAATGCCAAAACCCTCGACGCTGCGCGGCAATTGGCGGCTGGTCATCGCAAAGATGTCACATTGCACATAGGCGACCGCGAGCGCGCCGGGCGGGATTGCGCCGAGATGCTCAAACGCTACACCAGCCTTGCGACAGGCTTGTTCGACCTCCCGTAAATAATCCGCATCGCCCGTGCCGCCGAGCTGATAAATGATGCGCGCACGCAACTCCTCCGGCAACCCTCCCAGCGCCCGCGCCGTGTCCAACTGCCCTTTGCGCGGATGAATTCGCGCCAACGTGAAAATGCGCAGCCTGCCGTCCTGGGCACCTTTGGCCGCGACTGTTTGCGCCGCCGCGCTGCTGCAACCACAGGGCGCGATTGCGACTTTTGCCGCGCTGGAGGACAAAAAACTTTTTCCGATCAGGGATTTTGAAAATTCAGATATGGTCACGATAATTCCGACCTGTCGGAACAAACGCCGTGCCAGCCAGCGCCAGGCCGGGTTGCGGCCAAAGCGCAATACCTCCGAGCCATATAAAACTGAAATAATCCGGCCACGCGGCGCGCGCCCGGTCGCCACCAGCATCATGAAAGCAATATGCGCCCCGACACTGGCCAGCACGACGGTTGACCGTTCCAATTCCTCCCGGCGTGACGCCAATGCCCGCGTCAATTGAAGCAGATGCCCCGGCTTCAAGCTCCCGCCGGCGCGCAGCCGCACCACCGGGCAGGATGATTCTTCCTCAACATTTCCTAAGCCATAACCCGGCGCCCATATTTCCACAGTCCCGCCCGCGCGTTGGATCGCCGCTCCGATTTCCGCCACGTACGTCGCCACACCGCCGCGGAACGGCGCGAATTCGTGAGTGACAAGAATGAGCTTTGTCGGCCCCATCACCGGCCGTGGTTCCAACATGCCGGCCATCACAACAGAGGCGCAAACCTAAGCCAAACCAAAAACGCCTGCTGCTGATCAACTTTTGACGGGTTCCAACGGAAAAAAATAAATCCGTACCTTGGACAGCCTATGTCCGCCATGTGTGGTAAGCTCTCCCCCAGAGGTTGAGCGCCAACCGCGCCCTTTGTAGCGCGGGCGTCCCGCTGCCGGTCAGTTCAGCACCGGGTTGCGCCCAGCCAACCGCTAAGAATCAAGCCAGCGCCATGAATAACGCCACCAACAAAGACAATCACCCGGCCGACCTCACCGTCCATGCCCTGCCCTGCCCATTCCGCACTCCGCATTCCCCACTTAAAAGTTTTATCCCCGAGTTTCTCACCAAAGCCGTCATTGCCCAACTTTCAGTTCACTCAAAACTGGATAACATGCTAAAAAACATTTCACCATCGCTGGCAGGAAAGGCACATTCCTTCCCCATCCGTCCCCGCGAAAGGCCCGGATTTCCTGCTGTTTCCGCTCTTTCCGCTCTTTCCGCGTTTTTCGAGGGGGGGAGGGGGCTGGGCATGCCTTCTCCAATGCCGCTACCCTCACTCGGCTATCGTACTATTGCAAAGGCTGGTTGATGCCCAAAACCCTTCCCCGGACAAAACCACGCTGGTAATCACAACCATGACCAGCTATAATGGAAAAAGCGGTATCCCTGATGAATGCAACGTTGACAGAAAATGAAAATAAACATGCGGATTTGAAGGAAGGACTGCGCCGTTGCAGCGCCGACACTGTTGCCGCCGCCATCCACTATCGCGAAACAGGTGACTTGACTGCGATTCCCACGTTGGTTTTTGGCATCTTGGAGCGCTACCAGCCTGCCTCCGCGCCCGTCAAACTTTCCGAGGCTAACAAGACCATGCGCCTGATCGAAGACATCGGCTTGGACTCGCTCACGTTGCTGGAAATCGTCATGTCCCTGGAGGAAGCGCTCAACGTGCGCGTCGAGAACGGGGAGTTGCGCGAAATCCGCACCCTCGGCCAGCTTAACGATTTTTTGCAGGCCAAAATCACCGGCACCAGGCCGCCCGTCACCAACCGCTCATACTCCCGCGAACAGCTCATGCTGCTCCTGCCCCAGCAACCGCCTTTCCTCTTTTTGGATGCAGCGGAACTGGATCAAGTGGCTGCCAAGGGACGCTACCTGATCAAGGGCGATGAATTTTTTCTCGAAGGCCATTTCAAAGACGAGCCGGTTTTCCCCGCGTCCATCGTGTTCGAGGCCTTGGGCCAGGTCGCCTGCCTCTGGATGCTGGAAAAAGCGCCGGCGCAAATCGGCCGGGAACTCAAACCCAGCCAGGTGGTCTTCGCCTCCCTCGACGGCGCGCATTTCCAGCGCAAGGCCAGGCCCGGCGAGCAGCTTGATTTCGAATTGAAATTGTTGAAACTGCGCGAGCCGCTCGCGGTATTTGAAGGCACGGTCACTTCCCAGGGGGAGCGCGTTGCCAGGATTGAACGCCTCGTTCTGGCTTTTGGCGATCCGTCGGTTCCAGAAAAGCCCGAAACCGGCGCGCCGGCCATCTCGCGCAATGGCCACCACTGATTCCGTTCTGATGCAACGGTACAGTGCCCAATTCTTTGGCTGTCTCCGCTCACTGGCATGAAACGCGTTGTCATTACCGGCCTCGGTTTCATCACCAGCATTGGCAACGATCAGCAGACCGTCCTGCGCAGCCTGCGGGAATGCCGCACCGGCGTGGAACTTTTCCCGGAATTCGCCAGCCCGGACATTCCTGTCAAACTCGCGGGCACGGTAAAAGGCTTTCAGTTTCCCACGCCTTATTTTGAGGATTGGACTTGCCCGCCCGAATACCAGCTCACGCGTGAACAGTTGCGTCCCATGGCGCCCAACTCGCTTTATGCGTATTGTGCGATGCGACAGGCCATCCAAAACGCCCGCCTCACGCCCGAGCTCATTTCGCAACCCAGCACGGGCATCATGTCGGCCTCGGGCGGTTCGATGTGGCTCGCGCATGATAGCATTCAGACTATGCTCACGCGCGGCGTCAAGCGTTGCCAGCCCATGAGCATCATCAACAGCATTCCCGGCTCGCTTTATATCAACCTGGCCGCTTTGTTCAAAATCAAGGGAGCAACCCTCGGTTTTTCCAGCGCCTGTTCCTCCTCGGCCCATGCCATCGGCGCGGCGGTTGATCTCATTCGCATGGGACGCCAGCAGATTGTTTTCGCCATCGGTGCTGAAGATTGCAATCTCATGACCATTCTTCCTTTCGCCAGCATCCGGGCGCTCAGTGTTCAGACCGATCCCAATCTCAGCCCATGTGCTTTTGATATTAAACGCGACGGCTTCGTCGGCACGGGCGGCGCTGCGGTGCTCGTCATTGAAGAACTAGAACATGCCCGTCACCGAAAAGCCCCGATATGCGCCGAATTGCTCGGTTGGGCGCAGACGTCAGACGGTTTCAACGTCCTCGCTCCCGATCCGGCGGGCGATGGCTTGCGCCGCGCGATGGAAGGCGCTCTGACCGATGCCAGCCTCGCGCCCGACGACGTAGATTACATCAATGCCCATGCGCCTTCGACGCCATCCGGCGACGCCAGCGAAATCTGCGCCATCAAAAGCGTCTTTCGCAGCGGCCGTGTTCCCCATGTCAGTAGCACCAAGAGTCTCACGGGGCATGGATTGTCTTTGGCGGGCGCGATGGAAACGGCGTTTTGTTGTCTGGCATTGCGGGAAAAGTTTACTCCCGTCTCGGCGCACATCACGCAACTCGATCCGATTTGCGAAGGCGTGCCCATTGTCACCAAGCCTGTTGCCGGGCAACCGCGCATCGTCCTTAAAAACTCCAGCGGCTTCGGCGGCACCAATGTCTGTCTCGCGTTGCGAAGGTGGGAAGGCGATGGTGAATCCTGACCAAAATGTTTTTCTTACCGGTGCGAGTTCGGGCATTGGACTCGAAACTGCGCGTCTGCTGACCTTCAGCGGCTTTGCGGTTTGGGGAACCTCACGTGTCGTTCAGCGTTTTCCGATTTCGCCGAAGTTTCATCCTGTCGTCATGGATGCAACTGACCCGCAATCCATTAGCGATAATTTTGCGCTTGCCTTGAAGGAGGCCGGCCACTTCGACGTTTTGATCAACAACGCCGGTTCGGGTTGCTTCGGGCCGGTTGAAACCCAGCCTGACGAGCTTGTGCGGGAACAGTTCCAACTCATGGTGCATGGCCCGCTCGAACTCATCCGCCTCGCGCTGCCGCAAATGCGCTTGCGCCAAAAGGGTCTCATCATCAATGTCACTTCGTTGGCTTCGCAATTTCCCATTCCTTACCTTGGCCCATACAGTGCGACCAAGGCCGCGCTCAGTTCGCTCAGCGAAAACTTGCGCCATGAACTCGCGCACACTCCCATCCGCATCACCGACCTCCAGCCCGGCGACATCCACACCCATTTCCACGCCGCCACCCGGCGCGTGGATGGTTCCGCGCCTGATCAGCCGCGCGCGGCCACTGCCTGGAAAACTATTGATCACAACATGGCGACCGCGCCGCACCCGGAGATGGTCGCCCGCGCCATTTTGAGAATTATCAGGAGTCCGAATCCGCCGCCGGTTGTCGCCGTGGGCAACCTTTTCCAAGCCCATCTGGCTCCGTTCTTGACGCGGTTTGCTCCGCGCCGGCTGGCTGAGTGGATCCTCCGCCGTTACTATGGGATTTAAAACGACTTCGTTTGTAGTTAGTTGTTGACGTTCGGCGTTAGAATGCCATTCTCCCCAAAGGGATGAGCAAAAAAGTTCGCAATCGTTTTTTCGTGTCGGTCTTTATCATGGTTCTTGCAACCGTGGTGTTCTCCGTGACCCGGCCACCACCACCCAGCCCCCCTCTGCCCAATCCGAACGGTTACGATGACTTTCTCAATGCTTCCCGGTTGATCAACGGCGACATTTATAAAGCCACCACCATGGACCATGATGGATTCCATAACTTTCTTCTGACCAATGCCGAGCCATTGCGATTGATACGACTCGGCCTCACCCGCCGCTGCGTTGTGCCGACCGAGGCGGCGCTCAAATCAAATTTGAACGTGCTTGCCGACTTCAAACGACTTGGCCTGTTGATCGCCGCCGAAGGAAAATTTGCGGAGCAGGAAAACCGCAACAACGACGCTCTCGAATGCTACCTGACCGACATCCGTTTTGGCGACGAAATGAGCCGTGGCGGGCCCCTTATCCACCGCCTTGTCGGGCTCGCCTGCGAATCGCTTGGATATGACCCGCTCGTCAAATTGGCGCCCAAACTGACCTGCGATCAGACGCGTTCCATCATTGCCGAGCTGGAAAAAATGGAACGCGATGGCGTCACCTGGGATGAAGTCGCGCAGGGAGAAAAACGCTACTTCAAGAATGAACTTCGGCACACCATTAACCCGATCTGGTGGGTAACAGGTTGGTGGCAGTCTCGCCCCGCAAGAATCATGAGCGAAGCCAAGCACAATCGCACCAATGCACGCCTGCGGTTGCTCACCGTCGAATTGGCGCTGCGCTGTTATCAATCCGAGCAAGGCCGCGTCCCGAAACGCCTTGAAGAACTCGTCCCCAAATATATTCAACACGTGCCTGAAGACCCTTTCAGCCATCAACCGCTGCATTACCGCGCCGTCGCCGGCACCAATTGGGTGCTGTATAGCGTCGGACTTGATGGAATTGATGACGGCGGCGTACCGGTCAAACACACGGTTTCCGGAACCATTCAACAAGGAGATTTGTTTTACGATTCGCCGTATTGAGCGGGTTAACTTCCAAACTCCGCCCGCACCACAGTGAATGCTTCATCCGCTACCTTTAACGCCTGCTGGATGTCCGTTTCCTTCAACGCCGCGCTGATGAACCAATTGTGATGCGGATGCAGGAACACCCCGCGCCGCACGGCTTCCGCGCAGAATCGTTGCTGCCGCAAAAGATTAGTTTCGTTGCTGAATTTCATGAACGGCAGCGACGGCGGGCCCGACATTCGCACCTGCAAACCGTGCCGCGCCGCGCCTGCCTGCAAGCCATCCATGAGGAGCTGACCCATTCGCTGCATGTGTGGGATCGCCCGGTCTCTTTCCAAAACTTGGAGGCACGCCAAGGCCGCCGCCATCGGCACCGCGCTGTACCAAAAACTTCCCGTCAGAAACACGCGCGATGCCGCCACGCGCAGTTCTTTCCGCCCCAGAGCCGCCGAGATTGCGTGTCCGTTCCCAAGCGCCTTG
>JAQGPB010000119.1 GCA_028293265.1 Pedosphaera sp.
CGATAGGCGTTGCGTAACGAGCGCACAATCCACAAGCCCAGCACAGCCGATAACAACAGGGCATTCTGGCGATAACCATCCGCGTTCATGATGAGCGCGAGAATGATTGGAGCCGCCAGAAACAGGCACGGCCACCAGGCCGGTTCATTCCGGGTGCTCTCCTTCCGCGCAATGAAGCTCAGCCCGACAATGTAAGCCGCGAGCGCCAGCCCGCACCAGACCGCCCAACCGGTAACACCATATTTCCCCGTGGAGGCCGCGATCAGATAAAGAAAAAATCGGCCGCCGGCCATTAGAATGGGAGACAGTGTGACAACCTTGTGAATCGCATCATAAAGCAAAATGAGCAGCACCAAAAATATTCCCAAAATTCCCGTGCTGAGTCCCTCAACAAAAAGCAGCGCCAATCCGGCCGCCAGCATTCCAAAACCGATTCGCCAGACCGCGCTAACTGTGATGGCCCCGGAAGGAATCGGCCGTTCCCGCCGGTATTCGGAATCGAACCGCTCGTCAAAGGCATCGTTCAAAAACATGCCGCCGAGATACAGCAGCGTGGTGCCGGCAAACAGCGCGGGCAGTTTGTACAGATTTCCACCGCCCGCCAGCCACCAGCCCGCCAGGCAGTTCGACCAGACCGTGGGCAGGTTCGACGTGCGGCCCAGAATCAATAATATGCGTAACGATGGCATTCCAAAATTCGCTAGAGACAGTTTCGCAACTGTAAAGGGTGAGACGCACAGTCGGCAATCTTCAAAGCGCCAGCCCGCGTTCGCCGAGGCGCTTCAGGGTCCAGTCATATTCGGCGACAAGTTGATCAACGACGCTGCGGTTTTTCAGCGCCGCCGGCAGCACTTCCCAGGTGTAAGTTTCCATTTCCAGATGCGAGCAAAGTGCCGGGTCAGCTCTTAACAAATCCATGATGCCTTCCACATGGCCGGACGTGTTTTCGTACCACGTCGTGGCGGGACTATGCAGGGGAATATGAAAATGAACGCGCCACTCCGCGGCATTTGGGTTGGCAATGGCGACGGAAGAATTCAACGCCGGCGCGAGGTCCTTGTAAATGAACCGCTGACCGTCAGACGTGCGCGCCACGACTTGATGCAAATAAATGTCGTCGGCAAAAGCAGCCAATTCCCGGCGCGCCTCGGGCGTGGGCCGCACTTTCAGCGCGGAACTGAGATGCAGCTTGCTGATTTTAATTCCGTTTCGGCGAAACGCAGCAATGGCCGTTTTCGGCTCCTCAAATTCGACGGCCAGGTGGCAGGTGTCGTAATTGACACCGAGATGTTCGTCGAGCCGCGAATCATTGGGATGCTCGGCGCGCAACTGCTCGAAAAACCGAATAGTTTCCGCGCTGGTTTCAAACCAGCCGAGCGGCTCCGGTTCCACGCCGAGATGCAATTTCCTTCCCGACGCCTCGCTGACCTTGGCGATATGTTCCACGCAGCGCCAGATGTTGTCGCGGATTTCCCGTTCCTGACCGGCGTTGGTCACAAATTCCTTGAACGAGCCGGGCAGCGTGCTGACGCTGCCTTCCACTCCCGGCGGCACCAATTGGGCAAGCAAATCGAAAAGCAAATTGGTGTAAGCCAGCCGTTCTGGTGAAGTCCAATCGGGCAGATAAACTTGTTCCTTGACGCGCGCACCGTGAAACTGGCCAAAAGGAAATCCGTTGATCGTAAAAACGTAGCACTGGTTTTGCTCCAGCCAATTCTGAAATCCGCGCAAAGTTGCGGCATCACTCAACTCCTGCGCCGCGCGATTGCTCAGGCGCAAACCGATGGCATACGGTTTGTCGGGACAAACTTGGCGGCGCACGGCCAAAGTATGGGTTTGGAGCGCCTCAAAAGTTTCGCGCCAGGTTTCACCGCGGTGAATGTTGGTGCAATAGGCGAGGTGCAGGCCGTGTTTGAGTTGCATCGGATTAGGCGATCATTGACGAAGGAATTCCACCTTGGCGCTCAGTTCGGGAGTGAGAAAGCGGTCGGGGTTGAGGATCTGGACTTTGACCTGCAAGGTCCCTTTTTGACGGTCGGCTTCCGGCGCGATTTCGGCCACATGGCCTTGATAAACCTTATCGGGATACGCTTCAGGACTGACGCGGCATTTCTGATTCATCGAAACCTTGGACAAATCAGCTTCGCTCAGGTCAATCTCCACCTGCAAGTCAGTCGGGTCCGCCACAGCGATCAACGCCGTGCTCGGCCCATGCGGACCGCCGAAACTCTGGGGCATGACCAGCTCGTTCGGCTGAACGAGTTTCGACAGCACCACGCCGTTGATTGGCGAACGAATCACCGTCCAATCAAGATACGTCTTGGCGATCTGATAGGTGCCTTCGGACTCCTTGAGCGCGGCTTCGGCGGCTTCCAATTGGAGACGTGCGTCGTCTTCGGCCTTTTGCGATTCGGTCTGCGTTTTGTTGAGCCGGACCATGCGATCGTAATCGAGCTTGGCGCGGGAGACGTTCGCCTTGGCGGTGGCGAGATGCCCTTCGGCCTCGCGCAACCGCGCCTTATACTCGGCATCATCAAGCAGCACGACCACCTGTCCATTGGTGACGACATCCCCCTTCTTGACGCCAATCCACGTCACAGTGCCCATGAAACGCGGACTGAGTTCGATGCGTTCACGGTTGACGATATAACCGCTCACGGTCAAAACGACATCGTCGGGAGAAGCAGCATTTGTGGTGGAGGCGTTCGTCGTTGCGGTGCTGGAAGCTGGAACTGCAGCAGCCGCATTTGTCGCAGAATTTTTTCCGCTGCCATTGATCCGGATGGCATCGGAAGCCCGTGGCCACGCGAAATAAAGCGCGGCGGCGCTGATGACGATCACCGCGAGAAAAATAGCCCAGAGCGGACGTTGGGGACGCTTGCGGTCCTCCGTCGGAATATGCAGTTCATTAAGTTTGTCCGAATTCATTTCAACAAGGTAAAGATGGGGTGAAACGGCCCCGTGGGAAAGGGAGAAATGGAACAAGCCTGATTTGGCCGCACGACAAATTCCTTAATACTGGATTCCGACGCATTCCGAAAGCTCCAGAGGAGCGCCATGTTTATAGACACATCGTCCTTCTGTTTCGACCAAGCCCCAGCGGGGCGGCATGTTGGATTTACATGCCGCCCCGCTGGGGCTTGGGCCTCTTCAAGGTCGGTTACTATAAACATGGCGCTCCTCTGGCGCTTTAACCTTGGCACTTTCGTTATACCGATTTCAGCGCGGCGATAACAGGAAGGCGCGAAGCTCGGATGGCGGGCAGAAAACTACCAACCAATCCCACGAGGACGGAAAAGACCAATCCTTTTACGGCGAGGAGCGGCGTGATGCGGAATTGAAAAACCGTTTCGCTGAACGTCTCGAAGCTCATGGTGCCGACCGCATACCCCTGCATCGGCAGGGCAAGCAGGCAACCCAGCATGCCGCCAATCAAGGCGAGAAATGCGCCCTCGATCAAAAAACTAATCAAAATGGAACGCCGCCGGTAGCCAAGCACGCGCAAGGTGCCGATCTCGCGGGTGCGCGAACCGACGCTCGCATACATCGTGTTCATCGCGGCAAAGGTCGCGCCGATGGACATCGCGACGGCGAGAAAATAGCTGAGAAATTTTATCGGCATCGCCGTCATGGTTTGGGCGGCGTAATATTCTGTTTCGCTCAACGCGTGCAACGGCAGGCGTTTTTCGGATTCGATGCGGTCGGCCAGCACCTTGCTGGCTGCGGGATTTTCGGCGCGCACCAGCACGCTCGAATAATTTTCGCGGTCAAAAATGGAGCGTGATTCATCCGCATCCATCCAGATCTCGGAATCAAACGCACTGTTGCCGGCATCGGTGATGCCAACGACCGTGAGTTCCTTGCCGCCGGTCTTGAATTTGCCACCCGCTTCAAAGTTGGCGAACCGTTTCGCCAGACGCCGGCTCACCACCACCTCTCGTTTGCCGGGCGTGAACCATCGGCCTTCGACCAGTTTCACCTGCGGGCGGAGATCCAGGCCGGTGGGCGAAACACCACGGACCGACACGTTGGCTTCACCCTGATTCTCGCGGCGCGGCAGCGTGATGAGCACGATCACATCCGCGGAAACGAGCGGATTTCCCTTGGTATCCCTGGCAATGCCGGGCATGAACCGGATCAGCTTGAATTGGTCCACTTTGACCTGGCTGCTGGATTCGGCGGGCGAACCCTTGCGCACAATCATCAAATT
>JAQGPB010000162.1 GCA_028293265.1 Pedosphaera sp.
TCCCACGAAGGCCACCAGCACCAGATAATTGATCGCCCCGCGTGTTTGGGAGACGGCGTCCTTGGACAATTTCCGGCAGGCCGGCAGCACCTTGCACAAGTCGCCAATTTGCAAACCGGCGCGCAACATGGCTGAAATTTGCGGCGGCAGCAGGCGTGGAACTTTTTCCAGCGCTTCGCTCAGCGACAGACCCTTTTCCAAATACGCGGCCAGCAGGTGGAAATAAACGCCCATCGCATAATCCCGGCTGCGGGCCAGCGAGATGATGGTGTCTTCGAGCCGTCGTCCTTCCTTCAACCCTGTTTCCACCACGTCGAGAAAAAAACGGGCGCGTTCCTGCCAGCGCAGCCGGAGGCTGATGAAGTAATAGCCAAGCCAGAGGATGCAGCAGAGCGGCCCCATCCAAAACAGCAGCCAGGCCAAGACCGCGAGGGGCAGCTCAAAAAAATAATAGGTAAAATCCATGGCGCTTGGGTTGGTTCAGGAACCGATGCTGTTCAACATCAGGGTAAAGCTGCGCAAAAGGGGGAATATCTGGCAGCAAATCATGGCCCCGAGCGCCAGGATGGAAAAGGGCAGGGCGGCGTAGAGAAACATTTCGATCCGATGATTCGCGCGCGCGCTGTAAATTTCCGCCGTGCGCCGAAAGCCGCCGGCCAGGTCTTCGCCGGCATTGGCGATCAGCCACAGAAAGAGCGGCGGAAAGGCGCGGCCCGGCGTGGCCATTTCGTCGAATTGTCCGCGACCGTGGGCGAGCCGGGCTTGCCATTGCGCCAGTTCCGCGCTGGCGATGGTTCCCTTTTCCATTTGCTGCAGCAGGCCCAGGGAGTCGCCGAGATTGCCGCCGCTTTTCAGCATCAGGCCCATCGCCGAGGCCACTTGCGCGAGCTTGGCCTCTTTGAAAGCCGGCACCCGCCAGCGCAGGCTGCGGCGCAGGCCTGGCACTGAAAAAATCAGCACCACTATCAAGAGCAGCGCACCAATCAAGATCGGCGGAGCCCATATATTTACCATCACACCTGCTGGCAGGGCGAAACCCATTATTTCGGCGAAGCCGGAGCCGATGATCTGGGTGGTGGCGAAGGTGAGAAAGCAGGAGAGGACAAATGCCAGGCAGAGCACCAGCAGGGGATAAACCATCAGCCCTTTCAGCCGCGTCCAGACGGAATCAACGCGCTGATAATAATCCGCAAGCATCAGCAATACCGCGGGCAGGTCGTTGCCTTCCAGCCCGACCTGCACCATCTGCACGTAAAATTCGGGGAGTTTCCGCCCCACGATGGCCTGCTTGAGCGGCACGCCGTTTTGCAAATCGGCCTCCAGCAGTTGCAATTCCGCGCGCAGCGCGCCTTCGCGCATGTTCGCGGATAACTGCCGCAGCGCGCCTTCGAGCGGAACTCCTTCGCGCAGCATGCCGGCCAGTTGTTGGTTGAAAAACGCGAACTCATCCATGCTCATAAGCCAAAAATCCTTTCATGCTCCGCCTCGTTGGTGACGCCCTGCCGCAACAATTCGCGGGCCGAAGTTTCAAGCGATTGCTGCGGGGCAATCTGGCCCAGCTCCTGGCGTCGAATCGCACCGCGCAAAGCCTGATCCACATTCAGCCATTCCACCACTGGCACGCGGCCTTGGTAACCGGTCGAGAGACAAACATTGCAGCCCGCCCCCTGGCACGCCCGGCAAACCCGCCGCATCAAACGCTGGTTGAAGACCAGTTCCGTCGCGGAAGCAACCGCCGAATGGTCCGCGCACAAAACTTGCAACCGCTCAAAAACGCCCCGGCACGAACCGGCGTGGAGCGTGGCGATCACCAGATGGCCCGTCAAAGCGGCGCGCACCGCGATGTTGGCAGTCTCTTCGTCGCGGACTTCGCCGATCACCAGCACCTGCGGGTCCTGCCGCAGCAGATGGCGCGCGGCCATCGCAAAAGTCAGCCCGCGCGCTTCATTGACTTCGGTTTGCATCACGCCCGGAATGATTTGTTCCGCCGGGTCTTCGATGGTGATGACATGGCGTCCGCCGCTCGCGGCGAGATGGCGCAGGCAGGCATAGATGGTGGTGGTTTTGCCGCTGCCCGCCGGGCCGGTCAGCAAAAGCAAGCCGGAAGTCTGCTTGAGAAACCGCTCCAGTTCGTCAAGCGCCGCTTGCGGCAGGCCGAGTTCGGTGAGTGATGTAGCTTTGGTATCTTGGAAAAGACGCAGCACGATTTTTTCACCCGTCACTGTGGGATAAGTCGCGACCCGGATGTCGTTGCGCGAATTCAACGCCGATTTGTCAATGCGCCCGTCCTGCGGCAAAGATTCCTGGTAAGTCTTCAACCGTGCCAGAAATTTGATCCGCCCAAACACACGTTCGGCGATGGACTCAGGAAGTTCGCTGGCCGAAGCCATGACGCCATCCAGGCGGAAACTGACGCGGGCGATTTTCCCCAGCATCTGCAGGTGAATGTCGCTGGCGGCGGCGGCTTCCGCCCGTTGGACGAGTTCCGCCAAAATCTCCGGCGCGGACTTTTCAGAAGTCTGTTCATCCCCGGCGCCCATTTTATTCTCCCGCATACGAATTAATTACAACTGTAGTCAGTATGCTCCTCTTTTCCGCAAACGCAACAAAAATCTTTTGACTGATTTTGCCCTGCTTCTTTTTGCCTTTTGTGAACGGCTTCGGACGGCTAATACTCTGCGCGTGGCGCTGATGCCGTATTTGGCTGGGGTTGGTCTGCTGATTTTTGCCGGCATGAGTTTTTTCTTTGCGCTGGCAGAATCCGCTTTGTTCTCGCTGGGCAAGTGGCAGGTCCGGCAATTGGCGGAGCGCTCGCCAGCCAGGGGCGGTCTCGTGGCGCGGTTGCTGGCCGAGCCGCAGCATCTTCTGGCGACGATTGTGCTCGGCAACACGGTTGCAAACGCCTCCATTCTTGCCCTCACACTTTGGGTCGCACCCTTGGGCATCTGGCTG
>JAQGPB010000195.1 GCA_028293265.1 Pedosphaera sp.
ATTTCTCCGGCGGGCAGGGTTTGGGCAGGAATTCTTGGACGCCGAGGGATTTCAATTCCTCATTGCGTTCTTTCTGGTCGGCAAGATTGGCGAGGCCGCTCGAGGCTATTATTTTGCAGTTCGCATCCAGTTTCCGGATGGCGCGGATCAAGGCCAGCCCTTCCATGCGCGGCATCATCATGTCGGTGAGCACGAGCTGGATTTTATCGGGTTGCTCGGAGAAAAGCGCGAGGGCCTCGACGCCGTCCGACGCCGTGATGACGATGTAACCATGGCGGACCAGAATTTTTCGCGTGACGTCGCGGATGGCGGGCTCATCGTCCACCATCAGAACCAATTCCCCGCGGCCCCGCGGCAGACTCGCCCGGGCGCCAGATGTCTGCGGCGCGGCCGCGTTGGGAACTGCCGGAATGTAAATCTTGAAGTTGGTGCCGTGACCTGGCTCGCTGTAGACGTTCACCCAGCCGCCGTGCGATTTGACAATTCCCAATACGGTGGACAGCCCAAGCCCCGTTCCCTTGCCCAGTTCCTTGGTGGTGAAAAATGGCTCGAAGATCTTTTCCATGATTTCCGGCGGAATGCCGGTGCCCGTGTCCTCGATCTGAACCAGGATATAAGGACCGGCCTTCATTCCGGGCACGAGCTTGAGACCGTCTTCGATGAGCAAATTTTCCGCGGTGAACCGCAACTTGCCGCCCAAGGGCATCGCATCGCGCGCGTTGACGCAGAGGTTGAGCAGGACTTGGTGGAGCTGCGTGGCATCGCCCATCACCGGCCAGAGATTATCAGCGGTGGAATAGGAAATGGTGATGGATTTCGGAAAGGTTTCCTCGGCAATTTTAATGACCTCCCGGAGCAGGTGGCGGGGCTGGAGCAGGGCGCGTTCGCCTTCCATGCCCCGGGCAAAAGTCAGCACCTGCCGCACCACATCCGCCCCGCGGTGCGCGCTGGTTTCGATGCGGTCAAGCATCTGCCTGGCTTCCTCGTCCATTGGTTTCATGCGCAGGATCTGGGAGGCAATGGCAATGGGGGCAAGGATGTTGTTCAGATCATGGGCGATGCCGCTCGCCAGGGTTCCAATGCTCTCGAGACGTTGCGCGCGCAGGAACTGGAGTTCCAACTTCTTCTTTTCAGTCAGATCGGTATTGATGACCAGGATGGATTTGGGATTCCCTTTTTCGTCGCACATCAACGTTGCGCGGCTGTTGACGATCACCTCGTTGCCTGCGCGGGTGCGCTGGTGCAGTTCACCACTCCAATCTCCATGTGCGAGCAGGCCCTTTTTTATCGTTTCGTAAGAGGCGGGATCAGAATAAAGGATCTCGGTCACCTTGCGGCCGAGAACTTCTTCGGCAGACCAGCCGTACAATTCCACTGCCCCCCGGTTCCAACTGGTGATGCGTCCTTCAGCGTCTTTTACCACGATGGCATCGTGGGCCATGTCCAACAGTTTGGCCTGGTCGCGCATCTGTTCTTCGGCCAGCTTGCGCTCGGTGAGGTCTTCAACCAAGGCAACGGTATAAAGAAAATTGCCTTTCGCATCTCGAATCGCGGTGGCCGTTATCTGGACCCAGACGAACGACTGGTCTTTGCGCCGGTATCGTTTCTCGTGGCGGACCCGCTCGGTGGTGCCCGCGAGCAATGCTTCGAAAGCGTTCACGGTCCGTTCAACATCCTCCTCGTGGGTCAGCTGCATGCCGGTGAAATTTTGCAATTCGGCTTCCGTGTAGCCGAGCATTTGCTGCAACGTCCGGTTGGCGCGCATTATCCGGCCGGCAGCATCGGCATTGAGAACTCCGATGGGCGCGGACTCGAACACGGTGCGAAAACGTTCCTCGCTGGCGCGCAACGACTCCTCGGCCTGGCGGCGGCGGACTCGATCCGCGGCTTCACGCAAAGCCCGGCGGATCGCCGGGGTCAGGCGTTCAAGGTGGCCCTTGATGACATAATCAGTCGCGCCGGTCTTCAGGCTTTCGACCGCGCGTTCTTCGCCGATCGTGCCGGAGACGAAGATGAAAGGCACATCCGGCTGCCGCGTGCGGGCGGCGGCCAATGCAGCCAAGCCATGATAAGAAGGGAGGGTGAAATCAGAAATAATGAGGTCATAGCTGGCTAGGGCCAGGGCGTCTTCGAATTCAATTCCCGATTTCGCGTGCGTAAATTCACAAAGCAGGCCATCCGCCTTCATGCGTTCCATGACCAGTTCGCGGTCACGCGCGTTGTCTTCCAGGAACAGGATGCGAAGGCGGCGGGGAAACGATTCCGTGTTGTGGGTCTCACCATTCATTGGTCAGTCCGCATTCCGGTTTGGTTGATTGAAGGGTTCATTATCATACTCCAGGTAGCGAGAAAAAGAAAGTGGCGCCTTCCCCGGTTTTCCCTTCGGCCCAGGCGCGGCCTCCATGGCGCGTGATGATGCGGCGAACGTTCGCCAGCCCGATGCCAACACCTTCAAAATCCTCGCTCAAATGCAGGCGCTGGAACACGCCGAAAAGTTTGTCGGCAAATTCCATGTTGAAGCCAACCCCGTTGTCACGCACAAACACCACGATCTCATGCTCCGCCCCCTCGATATGCCCAACCTCGATTTCCGCCGGGTCACGCGGGCGGGTGTATTTGATGGCATTGGAAAAAAGATTGATGAACACCTGGGTGATCATGGCGGCATCGGCGGGTACAGTCGGCAGCGGGCCCATTTTCCAGCGGACATTCCGGCCTTCAGTTTCAGGCTCCAAAAATGAAAGGGCGGCCTGTGCCAGCGCGTTCAAATCCACCACCTGCCGGCAGATTTCCGCGCGGCCCATGCGTGAAAAATCGAGCAGATTGTCAACCAGCTCCCCCATTTGTTCGGCTGACCCCACGATCTCCTTCAGGTAGTGGAGCGGTTTCTCCTCGAGTTCGGTTCCGATCGCAACCTGGAGCAATTCGGCGAACCCGTTGATGTGCCGCAGCGGGGCGCGGAGATCGTGCGAGATGGAATAGGAAAAGGCTTCGAGCTCCTTGTTGGCGACTTGCAATTCCGCGGTGCGTTCCAAGACCCGTTGTTCGAGGCTCGCATTGAGTTCGCGCACCGCCGCCTCGGCCTTTTTGCGTTCCGTGACTTCATTCTCGAGTTCGGCAGCTTTGTTTTGCACGTCGGCGTAAAGCGAGCGATTCTCATAAATCCGCGCGACCTGGGCGGCGAGGATGGAGACAATCCGCTCCGCGTGCTCGCTAAACGCATCCGCGCCAAGTTTGTCGGCCAGGCAGAGCCAGCCGTAGTTGGTGGTCAGGGAAACGATGGGGACGCCCATGAAGGAACGGACCGGGGGATGTGACCTGGGAAAACCAATCGCCACCGGGTCTCCAGCGGGTGAATCCAGCCGGCAGATGCGACCGCTCTGCCTCAAATTGCGGATGGCCGGGCTGTCCGGCAGCAACGTGTGGAGCGCCTGCGCCGTCCCCGCATCCAGTCCGCTGGTGACAAAAACTTCGTCTTGATCCAGGCAGGCGACGGCATATTTGCAGCCGACCAGTTCGCGGGCCGCCCGGCAGACCACCTTGAGCAAATGGCGGGTGTTCGTTTGGGAAACCAATTGCAG
>JAQGPB010000209.1 GCA_028293265.1 Pedosphaera sp.
GGCTGCATGGCGGCTATTTGGGCGGGATCTCCGCTGGCGACGGCCTGGCGCAACTGGCTTTCGAAGCTGGGAGCGACGTCCATGCGCTTGTAATTCGGCGTCTCGACGTTGGCGATATTGCTGGCGATGGCTTGATGACGCAGGACGTTGGTGTCCAGCATCATTTTCGCCGCCAAATAGTTCGAATTGCTGAATAAGGCTTCAATCATAGCAATAAAGCTTTCTGGTTTTTAGCAGTCAATGTGCCACCGGGCAAAAAGGGCTTAAAACAAGGGGTTTTCGCGAATGAATGGCGCGCAACGGGAAAGAATTGCCCGGGTACGGAGCGGGCGGTAGGCAAGAATGACCGGGGAATTTACGATTTTCGCTTTACGATTTACGAGCGCTGGAAGGGGTGGGCATCACGGTCGAAGCGGGCGACTATAGTGTCTATTGAGCCTCAGAAAAGTAATGAGAACCAAGTCAAAAAAATAAGACACACCTCTCCCCGGCCCTCCATGCTTACGAATAACCAAATTCCCGGCAATAGGGGGCGAGCTTTTCCATGACGGGGGCGAGGGCGCCCGCGTAGTGTTCCCAGCGCCGGACGGCGCGGTTGTGGACGGGCTTGGTCACGTCGTGGTAGGTGGGGGCATAGACGAATTTGCTGCGAACGGATTCGTAATAGTTCACCTGCTTCGGGTCCCACGGCAGGCCCATGAATTCCGTGACGCGTTTCCCCTCGCTTTCGAGGTCGCCGACCATCTGCTCGTAGCGGGTCTCGATCCAATCGAAGCCGCCGAGTTCCTTCAGACGCAGCCAGACGTCCATCATGTCGGAAAAATGCCGGGCGGTGCGCTCGAGGCTCAGGAAATTCACGCTGGAGGCGGTGACGGTCAGGTTCTGGAAGAAGCAACTGATGACGACGTCGCGCGGGTCGCGGATGGGGATGATGACCTTCAAGTGTGGGAACACGCGCAACCAGAGGTGCAGGGAGGCGGTGGGCGAGGGATTTTTGTCGAGCAATACCTGCCGGCCATTGGCGTCGTTGCGTTCGCGCAGCAGGCTTTTCAGGTAGCGCCGGCTCAGGGAGACGCGGCTGGCGGCGCTAAGGCCGTTGAGGCCGTCCAGGGTCAGGCCGCGGACGGATTGCGCCGGGGCGACTTCATTCAAGATTTCCTGGGTGAAGGCCTCGGGCTCGTCGAAGGCCATGATTTCGGGGTGCGCGCCGAGGACTTGCTCGATCAGGGTGGTGCCGCTGCGCGGGTGTCCGCCGAGGAAGGCGATCGGCTGCCGGGAAATTTCGGCCGGCGCCTCGTCGCGCCAGCGCCGGATGGTGTCGGGGGTCAATCCGGCGAGCAGCACGCGGCGCTGACGGTCGGTCTGGTCGTAGATGCGTTCGAGTGAGGCGGTGTCGGTCATCTGGCGAAGCTGGGCTTTGGCCTCGCGCAGCCAGTGCATGGCCTCGGTATATTGTCCCAGTTCATCGAGCACGACTCCAAGGAGATGGCGGCTGGAATGTTTGACGCCCGGGTCGCGCGGGGCGCGGTCAATCAATTCACGCAGGGCGGCCTCGGCCTCGGGGTTGCGGCCTTTGCGATGGAGCAGAAAGGCGCGGAAATAAATCACCTGCGAGTCCTGGGGGTTTTTGGCCAGGCATTCTTCGACGCAGTTCCAGGCTTCGTCCATGCGGCGTTCGCGCTCGTACCAGGCCGCGAGGCTGAGCCGCGCGTGGACGGACGCGGGATCGGCCGCGACAGCCCGCTGATAGCAATCACGGGTGAGGTCCAACTGGCGGAGGCGCTGGTATTGCTGGCCGACGAGGACGAGGAGGGAGACATCCTGGGGAGCGAGGGAGACGGTGCATTGAAAAGCCTGATGGGCGAGGGCGAAATCGAGTTCGCCGCCCGCCGCGATGCCCAGTTCAAACCAAAGCTGGGCGACGCCGGGATACGCGCGGACAAGCTCCTTATAGGCCGCCAGCGCATGGCTGTAGCGGCCGCTCATCAACTGATTTTGTGCCTTTTGCCAACGGGCGGTCTCGCGCGGCACACTCTGTAACTTCGCGAGATCACCACAAACTGCTTGGCCCATCAAAAGATCTTCCTGACAATTTTAAGCCGAACTTTCTGTTAACTCTGTTTCAGACCGATGCGGGGGGCATTTGGTTACAAAAAGTTAATAATTGGGCGGTTGGCGGGATTCGGAGGACGATTGCGATTCAGTGGCGGGGACTCGCCTGTGGCCATTTTCGCAAAATGGCCTTGCGAACTGCGGGCAAGCCTGCTTCATTAGTGACGAGTGCGCTTATGGTGGAATTGGCAGACACGCTACTTTGAGGTGGTAGTGGGGCAACCCGTGCAGGTTCAAGTCCTGCTAAGCGCACCATTTTTCTTCAGGAAAATGGTGAATTAGGTCAGTCCCGCACAGATTCCGCACAGAATCCGGTTGAATCCGAGACTGAGAGTCAAAACGTGAAATTCCCCATGAAGATCAAGTTTCGTGGGCAAGTTCTCGCCAAAATTTATGGCAAGAGCAAGGGCTACTCTTTTTACCGCCTTTGCTATTACACTGCCGGCAAGAGACATGTTCGCAGTTTCCGCACCTACAGCGAAGCGAAGAAGGAAGGTGACACCAAAGCCCAGGAATTGCACGAAGGCTCGCAAGCTGCCGCATTCACCGGTCCACAATCCCGCGATGCGCTGGCCGCGATGCAACGCCTTCAAACCTTCTGCCAGTCCACCGGACGCCGCGTTTCTCTTTTGGGCGCTGTGTCGGAGTATGTCGAGGCGTACGCAAAGTTGAACGGCCACACATTGGCCGAGGCGGTTGCCGGTTTTGTGGTCAATGTTGCCAGCGTCTTGCGGAAAGACATCAAAGAGGCCGTCGCAGAATTCATTGCAACCGACACGCCGCGCACGAAGGATAGCGAAGGCCAGCGGGCGCAACTCTCCGCCAAGTACGCCTACAACCGTCAGATTCAACTCAACAAATTCGCGGACGCATTTCCTGGCAATGCCGTCTCTGATCTCACCAAAATCCACCTGGATGCCTTCATTGGGGGACTGAGCGACTTTTCATCCAAGAGCCGCAACCACTACCGCGCCGCCGTCCGCCAATTTCTGCAATGGGCCGTCCGCAAAGACTATCTGACGGCGACCCATCGCTTGAACGAGGCTGACGCGATGCGGCCTGAACAAGCCAACACCGCCGAAACAGAATTTTACACACCCAAAGAATTCCTGTCATTGCTGTCTGCCGCCAACGATACCCTGCGCCCGATGCTCGCCATTGGCGGACTTGCCGGACTCCGCACCGCTGAACTCATTCGTTTGGAGTGGTCAGACGTTTGGCGAGTGCCTGGCTACATCGAGGTTACTGCTCGAAAGAGCAAGACCCGCGCTCGCCGGCTTGTAGAAATTTGTCCCGCCTTGGCCGCTTAGCTTGAAATTTTCCGCAAGCGGACCAGCGGCAAGCTGTGGACTTTGCACGAAATCACCTTCCAGCAACGTTTTGTTGAACTGTGCGAGAAAGCGAAGGTCAACCGCAAAACCAACGGGCTGCGCCACGCCTTTTGCACCTACCATTTCGCTGCGCATGCCAATGAAAACCTGACCGCCGCGCAAGCAGGCAACTCGCCTGCCATGATTCACCAGCATTACAAAGGACTCGCCACCAAAGCGGACGCGGAAAAGTGGTTCAATGTAAAACCAACAAGCCCCGCGAATATCATCCAGCTTGCCGCAAAAAAGTGAAACGTGCCAAACCGAGAAAACCTGTTCAGACCCCGGCCAAGCCAAGCGGCAAAAAATCGGCAAGGCCGAAAACAGGAGCACCTCCCGCTGGCTTCCTGTCGGCTCTAATAATGGAATCGCCCTTTCACTACGCCATCGCGCAACATCGCACAAAAAACCATGCAAACTTTGCGCCTCTCTCCACCGGGAAAATCGGTGAACAGATTTATTCAGAGTTGACTGAGTTGGCAAGCCGCGTTGGCTGGCCGCAATTTGATGGCAAGCGCGTGGATCGTGCGGCGGATGTGCTTGCGGGATTGGCGATTTTTGCCGCGCAACTTTTGGAATATCTGGCTTTCTCAGGTGAACGCGACGAAAGGGTCAACCTTGGCTGGGCAGCAAAAGAAAAAAACTCGTGGCCCGTGCTCTTGCGGCTTGGGGTCAAACAAAACAGGAACGGACAACGAACCGCCATCCTAGAAGGTGCCAAAAAAGCCAAGGAGTATCTAAGCGCCATCCAACTTGGAAAAAACGCCACGCAAGTTCTGAGGCATTTGGCCGACCGCAAAACGAATCCGTTCAAGATGGCTGCGGAACTGCTTTTGCATGAACTTTGCCGGTGGCGTGAATCTGGCGCTTGGCGTGAGCCAGTCACTTCGTGGGGGAGGAAATTGCTGTTTTTGGAATATCCGATGACTGCAAAAAATGTTGGCGAATGGTGGTCTTTGGCGAAGGCATGGATGGATGAGCAATGGACGGCCAATCCTGATTTGTTTGAACCGCTTATCAAGCACCTGAGCCTTGACCGGAAAAAACACACGCCCAGCCTTGTAAAAAGGCAGGTGATTGATGACAGCTTGAAAAAAGCCTTCTTAACTCTCGCCGTCCCCGATGACTTGTAGAAAGCGGGCGTCAAGCTTCTACCGGCATTGCTCGTGCATTTTGGAGTGGCTGTGATAATTAAGTAGCTCAAATGAGCAAAAAATTATTTGAGCAACCGGGTTTCCTTAACGAGAAACAACTCCTGGAGAAAGTGCCCATCAGTCGCCGAACCCTATTCGGCTGGCGCGAGGCCGGCAAAATTCCTTGCGTGCGACTGCCTGGAAGTCGTCGCGTATTATTTCACTGGCCAAGTGTCGAAGCCGCCCTTTTGCGTAGTCAGAAGGAAGTAGCAAAATAAAACCCGCCTGCCATGTGGCAGTGCGGGGTATTGGAACTGGACATTTCAATATTACCACTGGCCAGCATTGGCGCAAGGCAAACCAACTTGCCATTCATGCCAAATTCTCCCTTGGACGAAGCTAAACAATGCCTACCGCTGCCCGCGCTCATGGCGCGATACGGCTATGGCGACCGTGCCAAAAAATCCGCGCGGTGCATGTTTCATGACGATTCACGCAACTCGTTTTCCATCTATCAACGTGACGATGGCACCTGGGCTTGGAAATGTCATGCCGTTTGCGGTGGTGGCGATGAAGCCGACTGGCTCGCCACGCTGCTGGGCTTAAGCAACGCCGATGCCTGCCGCGAATTCATCCACCTCACCGGAACCACGGCACCGTCCCTGCCGCCATTGACACCGGCCATACCATCCACCCCACGACCGTTCGACTGGCCATCATGCGTTGCTGCTCTCACCCCCGAACATCGCGAAAAACTTGCCCGCTGGCGTGGTTACGCACCCGAATTTGTCGAATGGTTGCATGGGCAAAACCTCATTGGGTTGTTCAACGGTGCGCATATCGCTTTCCCCGTCCATGATTCTCAGGGCAACGTCATTGGATGCCACTACCGAATCAAAGAAGACGGTTCCTGGCGTTATCATCCCACCGGCACGCACACCGCCCCCTTCATCATCGGTGACACTACAACGGCGGACACTCTTCTCGTGGCCGAGAGTCAGTGGGATTTGTTGTCCGGCCTGGCTTCCTTGGATTGGCATATCCAACCGTTGGCCCACACCGCTGCCATCGCTACGCGCGGCGCGAGTAATGGACGCCTGCTTGCGGGCGTGTGCCCATCGGATGCCGTCCTTTATGCGTTCGCGCAGAATGACGAGGCCGCGCAAAAGTGGCTTGCTGCCGTCGCCTCTAGTTGTGGCTGCAAATGCGTTCACGTCCTAACACCTGGACCTCATAAAGACATGAACGATTGGGCACGCGCAGGCGCGACCGGTGATGACATCCGTCGTGCCATCCTCGAAGCACGGCCAGTGATCGCACCCGCTCCGCCCGATCTCCGTGCTGCGCGGGTGAAAAATGTCTCAAAACCTGTCCGCCTGTTTCCCGACGAACATGACGAACCTGAACCCGCGCCGTTCCCTGTGGACGCTTTCCCACCGGTAATGGCATCCATGGTCGCAGGCGTGGCCCGAACCGAGCGCGTCCCGCTTGCCCTGCCCGCTGTGTGCGCGCTGGGCGTGGCTTCCGCTGCCATAGGTGCAGGCTTGGAAGTCGTCAGCGGCCCAAATCGGGTCACGCGGGCCAATCTTTATTTGCTCGCCAGCGCGGACTCCGGGAGCGGCAAATCGGAGACTTTCCGCATTGTCGCGGCCCCCTTGGTGGACTACCAGACACGCCTGATAGAAACATGGCGGCTGGAAACGTCACCGAAGCTCCAATCCGAATTGCGCGTTCTCGACTCGGAAATTGCAACTCTCGAAAAAAAGGCTGCAAAGACCACTGAGCCGTTTGAGCGCGACCAGATAGTCGGCGAGCTAAAATTCAAGATCGCCCGCAAGGACGACCTGACGCGAGTCGCCGCGATGCCCTGCATCATCGCGCAAGATGTGACCACGGAACGCCTTGCCGTACTTTTACGTGACAACCGTGAAGTGGTTTTTTCGGCCAGCGCCGACGCGAGGAAGCTGGTGGACAATTTGATGGGGCGTTACAACCCCGGCAAAATGACGGACGAGTCGCTCTACCTCTCTGCCTATTCCGGCGATTTGGTCCGCGTTGATCGCCAGGGCCGCGACCCCGTCGTGCTCAACAAGCCTTGCCTATCTCTTTGCTGGTTCGCCCAACCCGATTTGCTTGCGACCATGCTCGACGAGGAAAGTCTCTCAGTAGGAGGTTTCCTACCTCGCCTCCTGGTCTGCGACACAAAAGCAACACCGCACCGCATCGAAGGTGAAGAGCGAGTTCTTTCCGAGTCCGTTCGCGATCAGTGGAACCGGCGCATTACTGACCTGATCGCCACCTTCCGCGTCGCCGACAATCCGCACCGGCTAACTCCGACGCCGGAAGCGGTCGCCATACTGAATGATTATCACAACCGTATCGTTGACCGCCGTGCCAACGATCTGGCGGATGTGGGTGCCTTCGCGGCACGCTACGCGGAAAACGCCTGGAGGGTTTCGGTCGTGCTTCACGGGACGCTTTGGGGAACGGACGCCGGTAAGGAACCACTGACAGCCGAAACCGCCGCCAATGCGGTCCGCATCGTGGAATGGTTTGCGGCAGAACAACAGTCGGTCCTCGCCAAGGGCCGTCACGCCGCCGCCGTCAAAATCGAGGAAGAAGTGCTCAAACTACTGAAAACCAACCTCCAGCGAACAGGACGGGACTACATCACCGCCCGCGACGTTCTCCGCGCCCGCATCATTAGCAGTGCCGCCGGCGCTCGTACCCTCTTGGGCCGCGTGGAGGGCTATGGTGTACTCACTGGCGAGGACATCACTCCGGCCCATGGTGGCAAGACCACGCGCGTTTACCGGGCCGTCACAAATCCAGTGCCGGAATGACGAACTATGGAAAATGCGACCTCTCCCCTCCCCTATGCCAGCCGTGCAAATCGCAACTGTTTCATCCCCCGATGCCTTTCGATTGTCACGATTGGCACGATTGTCACAGGCCCGATAGCCAAAATTGAGCTTTTTTGATGGAAGGAAAAAACTTCACTTTCTTCTTCTGGCCCCGTGACAACCGTGCCAATCGTGACAACCGCGTGTGCAAAAACCATGAGTTCAGAACGCCACCATCGGGATGGGCGACGGGGAATGCAGTAGGTGGTTTACGTCGTGCGCTTTTTGAGACTGGCTTCCTGCGCTTCTAGCCTGTCAGCAATCTGTTCCGCTTCCTGATACGGGACCGGTTCCGGCGGAGGGTCGTGCATCAGGGCCGGTCCGTCCGGGGGTGCCAGTATCGCCAGCATCATTTCGTGGGCCTCGTCCTCCGGCCTGCCGGCTTCCAGCGCCCGTATCTTCACCTGGTTCGCTTGGTCCCGCTGCTGGTTCAGGTGAGACAGGAGTTTCCCCGCCCGGTCCAGTTGCCGGACCAGATGCGGCTGGTTCTCGAACATCCAGTCCAGGTGCGCTAGGTGCAGGCTATCCATAGGCAGTTGGCGTCCAATTCCACGTTCCACGCGGAACAAAGTCTGACATCAATCGTGTGCGGTGTGGGCGATAATCCAAATGAGGCCAATGACAAAACCAAATGACCATACTCCAACCCAACTGTGTGTGGCGTGATTGTCGTGCCCGCACTTTGAGCAGTAGGGATGTGAATTCTCATAATGCCAGTGGAGCAACAGTCCGTTGTACGCTGCGCCCAGCAATGTCCATAACACGAACCCGGTCAAAGTATCCCAAGAGACAATCATAGGGATTTGTGGTGATGTCGCTTTGCTTTCAGACAAAAAATGGCGTTTTCATCAAGATGGCCGTGTCTCGATTTATGACCGCGAAAGCCGCAGACTGCGCTGTTCCCGTCAGAAACGCAAGAATGAAATAACGGCTACTAGCCGGTAGCTCGATTTGGCCGTTCCTGCTTGGTTACAGGCTGTGCCGCTGCCTGCAAAAATCTACCGCGTCGTGGGTGAAACCATCCGCGCCGAACGCAAGAAGGCTCGGATGAGCCAGGAAAAACTGGCGGAAAAAGCCGATCTCAACCGCAATTACGTCGGCGAAATTGAAAGAGCGGAGAAAAAAATCACGCTGGAAACCTTGGAAAAGATTGCCAAGGTATTCCGGCTGCATGTGCGCGATTTGCTTCGGGATGCATAATCCCCCTGTTGCTTGCCCTATTGGACGCCTGATCATCCGCGTGAACAACCGCCAGTTCACCCGGTTCACCGCCGCCTTTTCAAAGAAGCTGGAAAATCACAAGCACGCGGCGGCAATCTATTTTCATGCGCTACAATTTCTGCCGGATTCATACCACTTTGCGCGTGACACCAGCCATGGAAGCGGGGATTGCAAATCATGTCTGGACGCTGGAGGAAATTGTTGGGCTTATCGCTTGACGGAAGTGGATAATTAAGCGGTAATTCCGGCATGGAAATTCCCAATTTTAAGGACATCAGCAAAAACACACCGCTCATTATTCAAGGCCCAAGGGGCGACGTTAAGTTGCGACCAATAAAAACGACAAGGGGAGCCGGACGGCAGAAACATTGCCTTGCGATTGATGGAATTTGTCATGAAAGAATGGAGTTTTCAGATCAATGCACTGTCTTCTTTAAAGGAGGGCAGAGCCTTGGGAATTTTTCAAAATGCTCAGAATCTAATCACAAGGATATTTGGATGGCTACTTTTGAAACAATTATTTCAGAGCCTTCGTTTTGGGAATAAACGCCAGCATTGTTTTAATCTGCTTGATGTCTCCGCGCACCACGGATTTTCCGCCCCTTATGGCAATCATGCCGACAATCTCGCCAGTCCTGTTTTTAAACTCGATTGTTGAATCCATACCCATGTCGGCATGTCAACTTGGGGGCTGAATTCCAAACTGTACCACTACCAAAAATCTTGCTGATTTGGGCAATCAGATTCACACTGACAACCTGCCGCACCTCCGGCTAATCATTACTTCCGTGAAATCGCTTGCCTGCTGCGCGGCTTTCCCGCCTTTAACGCTCTCAAGGAAAAACCCCGCCCATTCTCAAACGCCTCCACCTTGGCGGTGATTTCCAAAACGGGGTAACGAACCGTCGCCAAGCCGTAACTTCGGTAGGTCTGCGCGAACAATTCGGTTTCGACCATGCCAGTCCGCCAAAGTCAGAAATTTCATTGACTCGCCGGTGGTTTGATGATGCGTGCGCTGTTCCACCACCAGGCCGCACGTCACCACTTCCTCACCGACATGCTCGCCCAACCACTTGTCTCCTACCGCAATGCGACTGAACTGGCAGGGATTGATCTGCCTTGAACCGAGCGACGTTACACGCTGCGAATTCGCCGATTTTTCAGCCGTTATTCGCATTGCGCAAGCATTGGAAAGGATTAATCTAATCAGCTCGACTTTGAACTTAAAAAAATCTTGAACGCAGAACTTTGCAAAAAAGCATTGGAGAAGGTTGGCAAACCAAACGTTATGATCAACCTCGTCTCGCGCCGCGTGCGCCAGCTCAATTCGGGCGGCGGCTCAGCCAGCCGTCCGCTGATCGCCGATACGGCGAACATGGGATGGGCGGACGTTGCCCTGGCCGAAATCATCGAAGGAAAAATGGGCTGGCATGTGCCAGAATTGGCCGAAGATCATAAGCAGGCCAACAACACCAAGAAAAAAAAGAAGCATTGATTGGTCGCCGCTGGCGTACAATGGGAATTGTCGGCGCAGGTGAATTTCCTTCTGCCACCACCAACAATTCATGAAACCAGGCTCTGCCATCCGCAAGGTCGCGTTTCTTGGCGATTATCTGCCGAGGAAATGCGGCATCGCCACGTTCACAACGGACTTGCGATGCTCGGTGGCGGCAGAGTTCCCGGCAATGCAATGCCTCGTCGTGCCGGTCAATGATCTCGCGGGCAGTCACCTGCTGGCCCCGCTGGGCGAACTGCGATATGTCACGGCCTTGGAAATCCCGCCTATGGAAGCGCCCAAAACTGCGCTCAGAGTGACAATTGTTCCAGAAATAAAAGGGAAGCAATGAAACCCGTCGAATTTGATTGCGCTCAAAAAGGGTGGATCACCGGTGTTCGCACCCTGCTTGGGTCTGGTATCGAAGTGGATTTAGTTCATTTCGACCCCGAGTTTAACAATCCTCTTTGCGAGGCAATTGCCAAGGCTTACAACTTTCAGTTTACAGCGGACCCCGGCCTCAAATCAGGGGCGTTCAGAAGAATTTCAAACGAACGCGCAGCCGATTAGGATTTCCCTTTCCGTCCGACAACTTTTTGCTTCTTGGCCAACCATCCGGGGGGATGACCAAGGATTTTAAGGGAGTGTTTGATCAGCTCTCTCGATTGCCGAAGTTGCCTTGATAAATCTAGCCAATCTCTTTCGGTCATGGAGTTGTTATAGCATTCAGGAGTTTGCCCCGCCATGGGGAGTCGCATTTTGGTAGGAAAAGACCCCATTTGAGCAACCCGCACCCCTGTATTTGAAAAAGAAAATATTTGCTCCCATGGATTCTCGGATACCAAATTGTCGCGTCGTAATTGCGGATGACTCGCCTGCCGAACTAAAGCTGCTGGTGATTGCGCTCAAGTCCGTGACGCATTTCCGCATTGTGTATCAAGCCCATCCGCCTGGATCACATCCGGGGAAGTGGCGAGTCGCATCGAGCTATTCATGGAAGCTAATCCGAAGGGCGTCACCTGTTAAGTAGGCAAATCAGCAATCAGGAGGTTTGGCGACTTCGAAGTCATACCGTACATCAGCAAATTTAAACACGATATGGACGTGTTCCAAATGATGTGTGGTGATATATTCCAGCGCCTTAGCACCAGACGGAAACGAAGAGGCTCTTTCATGTTCGTGCATCCACCCCTTGTCCCCCGCCAAATATCCATCATAATCACAATTTTGAATCAGCACTTTCACATGTTTAACGTGGGCCA
>JAQGPB010000575.1 GCA_028293265.1 Pedosphaera sp.
AATCCGAACGCGAAACCCAGGGAATGGAATCGAGGGGCAAACGCAGGCCGATGGGAGAATCGCCCGGCAGCAGGACAAGATTCTCGGGACGCAGGAACCACGGGCCGCTTTTCCAGCGGATGCGGTCGCTCACTAGGCGTTCGAGGGGCAGGATGTAACCGGCGATTTTATTCAGGCCTTGATTGAAAATGTTCGCGAGCCGCGCGCGTTCTTCCTTGTCATCGAGCCGGGATTGCAGCGGGTCCACGTTGGTGGGCAGCCGCCGTTCGCGCCACATATAATACCAGGCGTCTTCGTAGGCGGGGATGACGTGCTTGGGCTTGACCTCCAGAATGCGCGCCAATTGGGCGATGAACCGTCCCGCTTCCTGGTCGGTGTGGCCGTAGTCTGTGGCTTCATTGGCGAACAATGATTCGTCCTGCCAGATGGTCTGGCCGTCCTTGCGCCAATAGCAAGCCAGCGCCCAGCGCGGGAGCGATTCGCCCGGATACCATTTGCCCTGGCCGTAATGCAACAGGCCGCCGGGCGCAAACTTGCTTTTCAAACGACGGAGCAACTCGCCGGACAGACGGCGCTTCTCGGGCCCGACGGCCGTGAAATTCCATTCTTCGCCGTCCATGTCATCAACGGAAATGAAAGTTGGCTCGCCGCCCATCGTCAGGCGGACGTCGCCTTTCTTCAGTTCCGCATCAATCTTATGGCCGAGAGATTCTATCTCCACCCATTGGTCTTCGGTGTAAGGCTTGGTGACGCGCGGGGATTCATAGATGCGCGTCACCTTCATCTCGTGGATGAACTCGGTTTTGCATTTGTCCACCGCGCCGCTGACGGGCGCGGCGCCGGTTGGCTTGGGCGAAAAGGCGAGGGGAATGTGGCCTTCGCCCGCGAACAGGCCGGAGGTCGGGTCCAGGCCAATCCAGCCCGCGCCGGGCAGATAGACTTCCGTCCAGGCGTGGAGGTCGGTGAAATCAATTTCGCTGCCGGAGGGGCCGTCGAGCGATTTGACATCGGGTTTTAGCTGGATGAGATAGCCGGAGACAAACCGCGCGGCGAGGCCGAGGTGACGGAGCACCTGGACGAAAAGCCAGGCCGAGTCGCGGCACGAACCGGAACGCAGCTTGAGGGTGACTTCGGGGTTTTGAACACCCGGCTCCATGCGGATGAGATATTTGACGTCTTGCCAAATGCGTTGGTTGACGTGGACGAGAAAATCAATCGTGCGCCGCTCGGTCAGGTCGAAGGTCTTCAGATATTCCTCGAGCAATGGCCGTGCCGGACTGGCCCTTATAAAGGGTGCAAGCTCGCGCCTCAGCCCCCGCTCATATACGAAGGGAAATTTCTCGGCGGAGGGTTCGAGGAAGAAATCGAAGGGATTATAGACGGCCATTTCCGCGACGAGGTCAATTTCGACGAGGAGTTCGTCGGTCTTTTCGGGGAAGTTGAGACGGGCGAGGTAGTTGCTGAAAGGGTCCTGCTGCCAGTTCAGGAAATGTTTCTTGGGGAGAATGCGCTGGGAGTAGCTGAGAATGGGGGTGCGGCAATGAGGCGCGGGCCGCAGGCGGACGACGTGCGGCGAATGCGCGACCGGGCGGTCGTAGCGATAGTGGGTCTTGTGGTTAAGGGCGACGTGGATGGACATGGGTGAGGGTGGGAAAGGTAATGACTGGAAAAGCTTCGGCGGGAAAAGCTCCAAGCACCAAGCTCCAAGCACCAGAGAAGCTCCAAACTCCAATAACCAAACTCCCGTCGTGGCAATTTGGAGGTTGGTGCTTGATTATTCTCTGGAGCTTGGAGCTTGGTGCTTGGTGCTTTTTCATATCGCACCTTGCACGGAAGCAATGTCGCCCCGGATCATTGGACCCGCTCTTTCGGCGCGGTTTTGGATTCGGGCATGCGTTTGGCCAGAAATCGTTCATAAATTCCGGTGCTTGCTTGGTTCATTTTGGTTTGCAGCGCGTCGAGATATTCGTGGAGTCCCTGGGTCATGATGTCGTCCACGTTGGCATAGGAAAGGTCGGAACAAATCTGGCCGAGCAATTTTTCGATCGGCTTCCGATAGGTGCCGATGGGTGTGCCGGAAATGGCATGCAGCGAATCGCGCGCAGCGTCGAGACAAAAGCGGATGGCGCGGGGAAATTCGGGATCGAGCAAAAGAAATTCCACAATCGCCTTGGGGACGATGCGGCCATGGCGTTTGCGATACATCTCGAAGGCGCTCGCCGAACGCAACACGGCGACCCATTGCACTTCATCCAATGGCGTGCCGACATCGGCCACCGAGCGCAGCAGGATGAAATATTTCACGTCCAGGATGCGCGAGGTTTTGTCGGCTCGCTCCAACAGACGACCGAGGCGGCAGAAGTGCCAGCCTTCGCCGTGGGTCATGGTCGCGTCGGTGATGCCGGTAAAGAGGTGGCTGGAAAGTTTCACCTCGCTAAAAAATTCGTGCGGCGATTCAAAACCCTTGCCGCTGGCTGCCGCGGCGCTCACCATCAGGTAGAAGGTGTTCAATTGCAGCCACATTTCCGAGGAAATGATTTCGCGGACGGAGCGGGCGTTTTCGCGGGCGGCGCGGAGGCAGGAGAGGATGGAATTGGGGTTTTCGCGGTCGAACGTGAGGAATTGAATCACGTTCTGCTGGGTGGCGCCGCCGGGGTAGTTTTTTTCAAAGATGGCGTGGTCACCGGTGATGTTCACCAAGGGCCTCCACTGCTGATCGTCGCCGCTGGGGGCGTCGAGCATGAGGTTGAGGTTGACGTCAATGAAGCGCGCGACATTTTCCGCGCGCTCGACATAGCGGCTCATCCAGTAAATGGAATCGGCGACGCGGCTGAGCATCAGGCCTCCGCTCCTGCCACGTTGGCGGCATTCATTTTTTGCTCCTGCTTTTGTTCCTGTCTTTGCTCCTGTTTCTGCTCTGCCTTCTGAGTCTCCTGCTGATCCTGCTGGACCACGATGGGATTGTCGGCAAGCACCCAGGTGTCCTTGGAGCCGCCGCCCTGCGAGGAATTCACGACGAGCGAACCCTTCTTGAGAGCCACGCGGGTCAAGCCGCCGGGCATGACAAAAATTTCCTTGCCATAAAGGATGTAAGGCCGCAAGTCCACGTGGCGTCCGGCGAGGCAGCCATCCACGAGGGTGGGGACGCGCGAAAGGGCGAGCGTGGGTTGGGCGATGTAATTTCGGGGATGTTCCTGAATTCGCTTGGCGAAATCGGCGCATTCGGCGGCGGTTGAGTGCGGGCCGATCAACATGCCGTAACCGCCCGATTCATTGGCCGCTTTAACCACGAGTTCGGGAAGATGTTCCAGCACATACGCCAGATCCTTGGGTTCCGCGCAAATGTAAGTGGGCACATTTGGCAGAATGATGTCCTCGTTAAGGTAATATTTCACGATGCGCGGGACATAGGCATAGACGACCTTATCGTCCGCGACGCCGGTGCCGGGCGCATTGGCGAGCGCGACGTTGCCCGATTTGTAAACTGACATCAGCCCGGGAACGCCGAGCATCGAATCGGCGCGGAAAGCTTCGGGGTCGAGAAAATCGTCATCCACACGCCGGTAAATTACATCCACGCGCTCGAAGCCATGGGTCGTGCGCATCCAGACGTAGCCATCCGAGACGACCAGGTCGCCGCCTTCAACCAGCTCAACGCCCATTTGTTGGGCGAGGAAGGAGTGTTCGAAATAGGCGGAGTTATAAACTCCGGGCGTCAGCACGACCACGCGTGGCGAAGGGACGGCGTCGGGCGCGAGAAATTCAAGCATGTCGCGCAGGCGGATGGGGTAATTGGAAACGGGCCGGATGTGCGATTCAGCGAACACTTCCGGAAACAGGCTTTTCATCAAGCGCCGGTTTTCGAGCACGTAGGAAACGCCGGATGGACAGCGCAAATTGTCTTCGAGAACATAAATTTGGCCGTCGCGATGGCGGACAAGATCGGTGCCGGTGATGTGACACCAGACGCCTCGCGGGGGATTGAGGCCGATGCATTGTTCGCGAAAACCTTTTGAAGAGGAGATGATTTCCTCGGGCACCGCCTTGTCCTTGATGATTTTGCGGTCGTGATAGAGATCGTTAATGAAGAGGTTGAGCGCCATGATGCGCTGCTTGAGCCCGCGCTCGATGCGCTCCCATTCCGTGGCGGCAACGATGCGCGGGACGAGATCGAACGGAAGGGTTTTTTCGACGCCGGCGCTTTCGCCATAGACATTGAAGGTGATGCCGGCCTGGACGAGCGCGCGGTCAGCGGCGAGCTGGCGGTTGGTGAGTTCGCCATCGGGGAGGGATTGCATATTACGGGCAAGCGGGCGGGCGGCGGCGCGCGGCTGGCCGTTCTCGCCGAACATCTCATCAAAGAAGCCGCCAAGCTCGTAATCGTGAAATTTCATTAATCTCCCATGGTAAGGAGCAATTCAAGTGCCACTACTTGTTTGTCCATGGTCAGTGGTCCGTGGTCAGTTGTTGGGATGCGCTCTGATCTGGCCTGTCACGCAAAAAGCCTCTGACAAAAGACACCGGGACACTGACAAACCGAGCTTTTCATGGTTTGTGCTTTTTTGCACCTGTTCTTTAATTCATCGAACCATGAAACATTGGTGAAAGACAAGGAACAACTAATCGCTTTGAGTTAGTGAAGGCTGGTTAGAAATTGGCGGGGTGTTCAAAATTGAACACGCCTGGGGCATAGCGTTCGCATATGTGGCTTTTATCATTCAGGTGAGCTTCCAAGACAGACCCGGTCCCTTTCAGCGCGGATAAATAGACAAGCTCGTTGTGCTACGAACAGCCCGAAGTTTTAAGACTGGAATGATTTGCAAGACTGTGTAACCATTCCTCAAGTCAGCACATCTTTACTTTAGGAACGACCGCAACTTATGTCCCGGGTCACCGAACTTCATGTCAACGGCAAGGATGTCGCGCTGGATGCGGACGGAGAACGGAGCCTGCTCAGCGTGCTGCGGGACGACCTTGATTTGACCGGCAGCAAATACGGCTGCGGCGAGGGTCAATGCGGCGCTTGCACGGTTTTGCTCGATGGCTTGCCGACGCGTTCGTGCATTACGGCGGTCGGGGCGGTGGGACAACGCAAAGTAGCGACCATCGAAAGCCTCGAACACGACGGCTATCTGCATCCGTTGCAACAGGCTTTCCTCGATGCGGGCGCGATGCAGTGCGGCTATTGCACATCCGGCATGATCATGTCGGGCGTTGCGTTGTTGCAGAAAAAGCCGAATCCGTCGGAGGCCGAAATCATCCGCTCTATGAGCGGCAATATTTGTCGCTGCGGTACTTATCAACGAATTATTTCTGCGATCAAAGCGGGAGCCAAGGCGATTCAAGGGGGCGGCAAATGAGCGAGCTTGAGACGCCGGAAATCTTTCTTGAACCTGAGCGTTATGAACTCATCGAAACGCCGGGCGCGAGTTCGGATTTTGACCGGCGCGATTTTTTCAAGGCTCTTGGCTGCGGGATGGTGGTGCTGTTTCTTGCCGAGCCGGTGCTGGCGCAGGAAACGGGCGGCAGCGGGCGTCGCGGCGGACGCGGCGGCGGCCAGCGTCCGGCGGAAATCAGCGCATGGATTCATATCGGTGAGGACGGCATGGTGACGGTTTTCACCGGCAAGGCGGAGGTGGGGCAGAATATCCGCACATCGCTGACGCAGGCGGTCGCCGAGGAATTGCGCCTGCCAGCCGCGTCAATCCAACTGGTGATGAGCGATACGCAATTGGTGCCGTGGGATGCCGGGACGTTTGGCAGCCGCACCACGCCGGACATGGCGTTGCAACTTCACAAGGTAGCGGCTGCTGCGCGCGAAGCATTGTTGGACCTCGCGGCTGATTCTCTAAAAGCTGACCGCGTCTCGCTCTCCGTCGCCGACGGAAAAATCATTCACACCGGCACGAGCGATTCCGTGACGTTCGGGCAGCTTACCAAAGGCCAGAAACTCCTGAAGTCCGTGGATGATAAGTCCCCACGCACATCAGCGCAAGACTGGAAAATTGCCGGGACTTCGGTCCCCAAGGTCAACGGACGCGATTTCGTCACGGGCAAACACAAATACGCTTCCGACATCAAACGTCCAGGAATGTTGCATGGGAAAGTGCTGCGGCCATCGGTTTTCGAGGCGGCATTGGTTTCCGTGGACACCAAAAAGGCGGAAAGTATTCCGGGCGTCACCGTGGTGCATCAGGGCAATTTCATTGGTGTCACTGCGGCGGATGAATTGACCGCGAGGCAAGGATTGGAGGCGATTCGTTCTGAATGGAAAGGCGAACCGCAACCATCGAGCGCGGAGATTTTTGATTCTCTGAAAAAGAATGTGACCGGAGCGCAGGGCAGGGGAGCTTCCGCGCACGCGACCGGTTCCATCGAGGAAGGGCTTGCGCAGGCGGACGAGAAGGTGAAGCAGACTTACACCATCGCCTACATCGCGCACACGCCGCTGGAACCGCGCGCTGCCGTCGCGGAATGGCAGGACGGCAAGCTCACGGTCTGGACGGGGACGCAGCGGCCATTTGGCATTCGCGGTGATCTTGCCCAGGCGCTCGGCGTGCCGGAAGAACAGGTGCGCGTGATCGTGCCGGATACGGGTTCGGGTTATGGCGGGAAACATGCCGGGTCAAAATATGGTGGCGGCTTTACCGGTGATGCCGCCGTGGAAGCGGCGCGCCTTGCCAAGGTTGCGGGCAAACCGGTCAAGGTGGTTTGGACCCGGCAGGAGGAATTCACGTGGTCCTATTTTCGTCCCGCTGGGGTGATTGACATTGAGGCTGGCGTGCTCAAGGACGGCACCATTACGGCATGGGAATTTCATAATTACAATTCAGGTTCTTCAGGGATACCGACTCCATACGACATTCCGAACCAGTGGATTCAGTTTCATTCCACACGCTATCCGCTCAAGCAAGGTTCTTATCGCGGACTCGCCGCCACAGCCAATCATTTCGCGCGCGAGTCGCTCATGGATGAACTGGCGCACGCGATAAAAATGGACCCGCTGGAATTTCGGCTGAAAAATTTAAAGGACGACCGGTTGCGCGCCGTGTTGGAAGCTGCCGCGAAGGCGTTCGACTGGGGCAATCAGAAAGCAGCCGAAGGCCATGGATTTGGACTTTCGCTGGGAACGGAAAAAGGTTCTTACGTTGCCACGTGCGCGGAAGTCTTGGCGGATCGCAATACCGGAAGCTTGAAAGTCGTGCGGGCCGTGGCCGCGTTTGAATGCGGCGCGATTGTGAACCCGGACGGCCTGAAAAATCAGGTCGAAGGCGCGATGGTCATGGGCTTGGGCGGCGCACTGTTCGAAGCCATCGAGTTTTCCAATGGCATGATCACGAATCCGCACCTTGCTGATTACCGTGTGCCGCGTTTCAGTGACGCGCCGAAAATTGAAGTCGTGCTCGTGAACCGCAAGGACATTCCGTCCGCCGGCGCAGGCGAGACACCCATCGTCGGCATCGCTCCGGCCATTGGCAACGCCATCTTTCAAGCGACCGGCACGCGGTTGCGTTCGATGCCCATGGCACCGGATGGGCTGAAGGCGTGAGAGATTTCAATATTGCGTGTTGCGTGGGAATTACTGCGGCGGGAAAAGTTTCAGGGCGGCTTCGTAGTCTGACGGATGGTCCAGGTCGTGATCAAGGCCGGCGTCGTTCAACTCGATCACTCTCGTTATGGCGGAATCCTTCTCCAAAAAATCCTTCAATGTTTTGGAGCGGGAACGTGCCAGCGTTTTAAACGGCGAACGCGGAAATAGAACCGGATGACGGGGATGGCCAGAGCGGCTTGGCTGGCAGATTTTTTCCGGGTGTTGTTTCGCGAAACCGACGAGCGATTGCAAGGTCGCCGGTTGCAAATGCGGTTGGTCTCCCAGCGCGACTGCCCAATGGGTAAGAGTTGGGTGCCAGCCTTTCCATCGCGCCGCGCACTGAACCGAACTGAACATCCCACGGGCTGGATCCAGATTCACCACGCGGTTTTCTGGCGTGAAGTGCAACCGGTCCAATTCGCTCCGGATTCCCGAATCTGCTTTGGCACAAACCACGACGACTTGTTCCGTGGGCAGTTGGGACCAAAGTTCAATCAGATGTCCCAGCACGGTGTTCTCGCCCCAAGAGAGAAGCATCTTTGGCCTGCCCATCCGCGAAGATTGGCCCGCCGCCAAGATAATGACTCCAAGCTCGAATTTCGGTTTTGAAGTCATCGCGACCA
>JAQGPB010000215.1 GCA_028293265.1 Pedosphaera sp.
TCGCAAATGATTTTGCTCGCCACCGCGGTAAGTGGTTCGCCGTTCCTCGGATTGCTCGGCACAGTCTGGGGCGTGATGGAAACCTTTTCCGGCATCGCCACCGCCGGCTCGGCCAGCCTCACCGCCATGGCGCCCGGCGTGGCGGGCGCGCTGATTTGCACGGTCATCGGCCTGCTGGTCGCGATTCCCGCGATGTTCAGCTACAACTTCATGGTCACCACCATCCGCGCGATCACACAGGAACTGGATGTTTTCGCCAGCCGGTATGCGAACCAGATCGAGCATCTCTACGTGGACAACCGGCCTCTGTCCGAGGAAATTAAGTCGGCCAATGAAGTGCTGGCCGAGCGCATCGTCGGCGCCTTGAAGCGCGATAACACCACCTCCAGCTCGGAGTTGGCCGGCTTCACCGCCGGCAACTAGCTTGGCCGCATCCATGAAAAAGTGCTCCCATTCGGCGCATCATACGCTCACCGAGTTGAACATAACTCCGTTGCTCGACCTTGCCTTTGTATTGCTGGTGATCTTCATCATCACCACCACGCCCATCGTGAACGATCTGGATTTGAAATTGCCCGACAGTTCCAAACACGCCAAAGACCCGCCGCGCAAGGCCAACTACATCACGGTGGAGGAGACCGGACAACTTTGGATCAACAAAGCCTCGGTGGATCTGGCCGGTTTGCAGGAAAAGCTCGTGGGTCTGCGCATGGACGACCCCGACCTGAGCGTGATCGTGCGCGGCGACGGCAAGGCCAAGTATCGTCAGATTCGCGCGGTGCTTGATGTCTGCCAGCAGGCCAATGTGGCGAAAGTGGACCTCGCCACTGAAGCCATGGACAAGAAATAAACGGAGACGCGACGATGCTTCCACAAACTCAGCCACGCAAGCCCCGGAACTCGTCGAAGGTCAATCTGATCATCTCTGTGACCTTTCACGGGCTGATTGTTGTCGCGCTGCTTTATTTTGCCGCCCGCGAAGGTTTGCTCGGCAAGTCGTTGAAGAAAATCGCCGTCGAGATGGTCAAGGAAAAGAAGCCGGAAAAGCCCAAGGAACCGGAAAAGCCCAAGGAGGAGCCGCCCAAGACCGAACCGCCGAAAGTTGCGGTGACTCCCAAAATTGAAGCCCCAAAGGAAGTCACTCCACCGCCGCCAACCATGGCCGCCCCGCCCGCAGTTGCGCCGCCGGCGGCGGACGTGGGTTCGTTTGCTTTTGGAGGCGGCAAGGCGGTGGAAACCAGCTCCGACCCGGTGCAACTTTACAAAGGACTGATCGAATACTCGTTGCATTCCCGTTGGAACCGGCCCGAGGACATGGACGACCAGGCCTTCGTCGCAGAAGTCGAGGTATCCGTGGACAGTGCAGGCCGCATTGCGAATCCAGTCTGGAAGAAAAGTTCCGGCGACAAGCGCTGGGATGATTCCGTGCGTCAAGCCCTTGCGAAGGCTGGCGGCGTGAGCCGCCCGCCACCGACAAACTTTCCACCCCGCGTCATCATTCGCTTTGACGTCGTCGCGGCCGAGCCAGTCCTCCAATAAAGCCATGAAAAAAACCTCCAGCCGCGGCCATGGCACGCTGAACGAATTGAACATCACTCCGTTGCTCGATTTGGTCTTCGTGCTGCTCGTCATTTTCATCATCACGACGCCGCAGATGGTGAACAGCCTGGAGATGGCCCTTCCCACCGGCAAACCGCCCCCGACCAATCCGAATGCGCCCAAGCCCAAGATCAACCGGATCGTGGTGGACACCAAAGGACAAGTCACCCTGAACGACGAAGCCATCCCCGACGCCGCTCTGAAGGACAAATTGCAGCAATTGAAAACCTCCGACCCCGACCACGATCCCAAAGTTGTGGTCAAGGGCGCGGACGATGTGGATTATCAGAACATGATCAAGGTTCTGGATGCGCTCCAGCAACTGGAAATCACCAAGGTGGGATTGGCGACCGAGTAGGGCGGCTATTCCTTGGGTGACTCTTTGACTGGCTGATACGCCTGCTGCCGCAGGCGGCTCGGGGTGACGCCATATTGCTTTTTGAACATCTCGTTAAAAACCGGGCGGCTTTTATAGCCGCAGATTGCCGTGAGATCGGTCAATTGCGCGTCTGTTTCCAGGAGCATTTGCCGGGCCTTTTCCAAACGCATCTGGACTTGCTTGGACCGGAAGGAAATCCCGAAATGCGCGCGAAACAGCCGCTTGAAATGCGGCACGCTGCACCGGCAGAGGTTCGCCAGCTCGGCTGGTGAATGCAGGATCATCTCCATCTGGGGCGTCTTCCGCACCAGTTGCAAAAAGCGCGCCTGCGCCGAAAAGTCCGGGGAGCGCGACCCCGCCGCTTCGGGCAAATTTTGCAAGCTTGGCGCGATCAATGCCACCGCCAGCATCAAAATCCGGCAGCGCTCCAGCAGCGGATTTTCCGACCCGGCGCTTTCGCAAATGACGGCGAACTGGGCGGCGGTTTCATTTGTGACGGGCAGATGACGGACCGCCTGGGCCGGCAGCTCCGCCAGCAACGCGAATTGCTTCTGTTCCGACAAAGTCAGCAGCGGGCCCAGGCGTTCGGGATGAAAGTCAAAATAGTGCAACGTGATTGCGCCAATCTGGCTGGCGCGCAGGACAACCGTTTTGCCCGGAGGAACCGCCAGCAACTCACCCACGGCGATTTCCTTGAACTGCCCGTCAAAAAAATAGTAACCCACGCCGCCGCTGAGCCGGACGACACACCAGCCTGGCGAAGCAAAGGAGCGTTCGCCACCGGCTGACAAATCAACCTCGTGCAGGAACAGGTGATCTTGGTACTGCATCAGGCAGTCATTGAAACGGCGGCGCGTTACAGGTGATTGTCAAACAAGTGACATTTTTGCGACATAATGTTTCATGAGCGCGGGCTTGCGGTGCGGCGAATTTCACTGCTGACGCTGCCAGACACAATGTGTCATCAGCCGGGCACCGGTTCAGCCCCGACCTTCGCCTCCAAGCCCTGACGCATTTGCGTCAGGCTTTTGGGAGGAGTGAAGGGCGACCCTTGGCAAAAGTATCCGCTAAACCTTTGGTACCTTCAGAACACCCGGTTTGACGCCGGCTGGACATGCAAACCATGCCGCCATTTCCTGCTGGACGGGGGTTGGAACAATGACGTACAGATTTATCAGGCACGGTCAGAGCTTCTAACTCTTCTGGAGGGGTAGAGGTTGGGTGAGGACGGGTGTATTTACCAACTGGCCGGGTATGACAGTTCCAGGATGCAAACCAATGCCCATTGAAAAAATCATCGTGCTCGAGGACGACTTGATCGTCCGGAAAAACCTCGAGCAACAGCTTCGCCAACGGCGTTACGACGTCGCCTCGACTGGCACCATCGCCGGCGCGCAGGAGCTGATGTCCAAGGATACGTTCGACCTCATTTTCGTGGATGTGCGGCTGCCGGATGGTGAAGGGACCGATTTGTTGCGCGAATTGCAGACCCGCCCCGAGCGGCCGCTGGTGGTGATGGTGACCGGTTTTGGCTCGGTCGAGTCCGCTGTGGAATGCATGCGCAACGGCGCTTTCGATTACATGCTCAAGCCCTATTCCAACGACCAGTTGGAAGTGACGCTCAAGAAGGCCGAGAATTTCAGCCAGTTGCTCAAGGTCAACGAGTATTTCAACCGCGCCGAAGAGGACGAAAGCGGTTACGAACTTTTGGGCCAAAGCCCGGCGATGGAAAGCCTGCGCCAATTGATCCGCAAAGTGGCGCGCACGCAGGCCACCGTGCTCATCGCCGGCGAAAGTGGCACCGGCAAGGAATTGGTCGCCCGCGCGCTTTATAGCCAAAGCCCGCGCGCGCATGCGCCGTTCATCAAACTGAATTGCGCCGCGATTCCCGAAAATCTCATCGAGAGCGAATTTTTCGGCCATGAAAAGGGCGCGTTCACCGGCGCGTTGGCCAAACGCGAAGGCCGTTTTGAACTGGCCCACAACGGCACGTTGCTGCTCGATGAGATCAGCGAAATCTCGCCGCAAGTCCAGGCGAAGCTCCTGCGCGTGCTGCAGGAGCGCGAACTGGAACGCGTCGGCGGCAACCGCACCATCAAGGTGGACGTGCGCGTCATCGCCACCACCAACCGCCGCCTCGAAGAAAGCGTCGAGCGCAAGGAATTCCGGCAGGATTTGTTTTTCCGGCTCAACGTGGTGCCCATCCAGGTGCCGCCGTTGCGCGAGCGCAAGGCCGACGTTCCCTATCTCGCGCAACAGTTCATGCAACGTTTCTCGCGCAAGCACGGCGTCCGTGTGCGCGGCATCTCCGCCGAATGCCTGGCCGCGTTGACCGCGCACCATTGGCCGGGCAACGTGCGCGAACTGCAAAACGTCATCGAACGCGCCGTCATCCTCTCCGCTGAAAACGGCATGCTCGAACCGGAAAATCTTGGCTTCTCCTCGGCACCATCTACTGCAACCGGTGCTGCGGCGGCTTCCACTTCCGCCTCATCCTCGGCAACAAGTTCCGCCACGGCTTCAGCGGCCAGCGGCGATTTAATTTCCCTTGCCGAACTCGAAAAGCACCACATTTTCGTCGCCCTCGAAAAAACCAACCAGAACCGCACCCACGCCGCCAAACTCCTTGGCATCAGCGTTCGCACCCTGCGCAACAAACTCAGCGAATATGGCGTAACTCCGAAAGATGAGTCTGTGTCCGAAGGGGAAGAGCCATAGCCCGGTTCAGTAGGGCACGACTCGATAAAATCTGGCGGGGACTGATTGCGACGGGGTGCGGCCATTT
>JAQGPB010000269.1 GCA_028293265.1 Pedosphaera sp.
TTATTTGGACGCGGAAAGCACCCTTTGGATTGGAACGGGCGGCGGTGGATTGAGCCGGTTGAAAGACGGGCAGGTATTGACTTTTACCACCCGCGAAGGGTTGCCCGAAAACACCATCTCGCAAATCCTCGAAGATGATGTGGGCAACCTCTGGCTGGGGGGCGACCGTGGCATCGTTTCTGTCAGCAAGCATGAGTTGGAGGAGGTGGCGGCCCAAAAAATGCCGGCGGCGTATCCCCAAATCTATGGACGTGCGGAGGGCATGTTGTCCGAGGAATGCATCAGCGGGTTTTTCCCGATTGGTCTTAGAACAAAATCGGGCCTCCTATGGTTCCCGACGCAGGAGGGAATAGTGGTGGCTGACCCACATCATCAAACGGCAGAGGCTGTCGCGCCGGCGGTGGTGCTGGAGGAGACGCTCGTGGACGGGATGCCGGATGGCGCAGAATCACTGCGTCTGGCGCCTGGCAAGCACCGGCTTGAGTTTCGATACACCGGCTTTAATTTCGACGCGCCTGAACGCGTCCGCTTTCGGTATCGGCTCGAGGGCCTGGATTCGGATTGGGTGGAAGCCGGCCCGAGCCGCTCGGCTTCCTATCCCTACGTGCCATATGGCAATTACCGTTTTGAAGTCGTTGCCGGCAACGGGGAACTGGGTTGGAACACAAAGGGCTCAGTTGTTTCCGTAACCGTAAAACCGTACCTCTGGCAAACATGGTGGTTTCGCGCGCCGGCGGCACTGGGTTTGCTGGCGGTCATCGCGGTGACCTCGCGGGTGCTGGAAAAACGCAAACTTCACCGCCGGCTGGAACACTTGGAACAGGAGCGCGCGCTCGCGCATGAACGCGAACGCATCGCGCGTGACCTGCACGATGATCTGGGTTCATCTCTCGCCCGCATTTCGCTCTTAAGCGGTCTGCTCAAGGCGGACAGCCATAGTCCCGGTCAAATCGAAAGCCATGCGATCAAGATTTCACAGTCTGCGGATCAAACCGTGCGGGCTCTGGAGGAGATTGTCTGGGCGGTCCGGCCCGGGAGCGATTCGCTGCAAAGCCTCGTGGAGTATATTGCGCACTTTGCCAATGAATTGTTTGAGGGTGGCGGGATTCGTTGCCGGCTGGATTTGCCCCATGATTTGCCGGCTCGTCCGCTGCCGCCAGATGTGCGGCATAATATCTTTCTGGTTGTCAAGGAAGCCCTTGCCAACGCGCTCAAACATGCCGCCGCGCGCGAAGTGCGGGTGAAGGCGTCCCTCGTCGGCGAAATTCTGGAAATTAAAGTTCAGGATGACGGCAAGGGTCATGATCCAACACTCTTGGTCAGCGAGGAGCAGCGTCATGGATTGGCCAATATGCGCCGTCGCGCCGAGGCTATGGGTGCAACATTGGAATTCCAAAGCGCCCCGGGCAAGGGGAGCACGGTGAAATTAAAGGTAAATCTTGTGCTGGCGACAATGTGAGGAGAAACTTGAAGCGTGACCGCGTTTGGGCATCCTATGAGGTCTGGCAAGCAGCATGCTGCGCTGTTGGCGCGAGGTATAAGGGCTGACAGATGATAAAAGTCGCAATAGTAGATGATGATGAGGGCATTCGAACAACCTTGGTAACATTGATTCACAGGGTTCCTGCTTCTTTCAAGCTGGCCGGTGATTATCCCAACGCCGAGATTGCCCTGCGGGAAATCCCCAAAAACCCGCCCGACGTGGTGTTGATGGACATTAACCTGCCGGGGATAAACGGGGTTGAGTGTGTGCGCCAATTAAAGTCCGCATTGCCAGCAATACAATTCCTGATGCTTACGGTCTATGAAGATAGCGACTCCCTGTTCAATTCACTCCAAGCAGGCGCGAGCGGCTATTTGCTCAAGCGCACCGCAGCCGCGCGCTTGTTGGAGGCAATTCAGGAAGTTAACGAAGGTGGTTCGCCCATGACACCACAACTGGCACGCCGCGTGGTGCAACTTTTTTCCAAGCCGCCTGAACAGACCTTAACGGTCGCACGCTTGACGCCGGGTGAGAAGGAGTTCCTTGATTTCCTGGCCAAAGGCTATGCATACAAAGAAATCGCCGACCGCATGAATATCAGCATAGATACGGTTCGCAGTTATGTGCGGACGGTCTATGAAAAATTGCACGTGCATTCGCGCACCGAAGCAGTGGTAAAATATCTGCGCGGATAGTGCGAATAAAGTTCGCATTTGCGACGATCACCTTGATATTGCGCGAAGTTTAATTTTTTTAATGTCAGTTCCCACAATTTGAGCGAAAACCGTCAAATCTTGGAAGCCCAGCCCAACCACAAGAGCGGCATGCCGTCCCCGGATTGCCCAAATAATCGGAGAAGTCAACCTTAACAACAAGGCTGGCAGACTGGCGTTCACCGAGGCCGCAACCTCGCCTGCTGCGCCGATGGTGTGCGGGGCGAGAATCTGGGCAACCTCATTTAAAAATGCTTGGCCCGCTTCAATTTTAGCCCGAAAATTTCATTGAAAAAAATCGCAACGGTGATCTTCGCCCAATGTCTATTGGGTGAAGAAGGAAGAAAACCACAACGTTGCGATGGGAACAGTTTGTAACCCGGAACTGTTCCAATTTCCAGCCGTAAAAAAGCGCCAGGTCACGGCCGCTTTATCCGGCGGGGACGTGACCAGCGATGGCGGCATCCTGCTCTTGCGCCAGGCCGACCGCCAAGCCGTGGCTCGATCTTCGGACCGAACCCGCTTTCACGCTGCTTAAACAATGTCTTCACACCCTTCAATCCGAAAACCGGCCATCAACATCTCCTAGATTTATCAAAAACCCAATTGGCCTGCCAATTTCCGATCAAGATCGCAAACGCTTCTTTTTGATCCTTGGTAACCACCCTGATCTCGGTGCATGCCATATTTGGCCAAAAGGCACCAGCGGCGGCAGAGGGAGGTTCTGGCTCCAAGGCGAAACGAGGTATGCCTACCGGGTCGCATGGCTCCTAACGCAAGGCGAAATCCCGCCGGGCATGGATATAATCTCCATTTGTAGAAACTTGGCGTGCTGCAATGTCAAACACTACAGGCTGGGTGTGGCTAAACAGACGACAGAGGAGAATCTAAGCGGGCGATTCGTTGCGAAAATCAAAGTAACCACAATTCGGCCATATTCTTTGCCAACCCCATGTTGGAGTTGGATAGGTTCAATGGAGAAGAAAGACGGTTATGCATTGGCATGGCTATGCGGGCTTGCCCAGACCGTCACCGGCAGGGGAGCGATGGCTGTTGTGGCTGTCCTGTGCCAGGAGGCCTTTGAGTTCCTTGACCTCCTGTTCCAACTGCCTGATCTAGGGATGGGTTGAGCAGGAGCAACACCGCGGACGCACTATATTCTTGGAAAAATGAGTAGGAGCTTGGCGATTTTGCGCAACCTATTGCGATTCAACGAAACCGTGATTAACGCTGCTGTGCTAGTTTTTGTGCTAGTTTCGGTGCTTTTTCGAAGGACTAAACCAGTTGCGGAATTGAGGGCTGAAAACGCGGTGTGAACCAACAATAGCAATGGTTTTGCTGCAACGAAGTGAAACGCAAGGAAGCACCGGGAAATCAATCAAAACAAAAACCTGAATCTAGCGCGGCTGCCGATTCCGCCACGTGGGCAACTTCTCAACGCAGCAACTCACCATACCAGACCCTTCCGCTGGAAGGCAAGCGTCCAATTAGCGGACTCTGGACCCGGTGGCGGCTACTGTTTCACAATGCGGTAGAATTTCTGCGGGGCGTTGGCGGTGGAGTTGGTGAAGACCGCAATCGGCTTCGATGCGGTGAAATTAGTTTCAGTGGTCCAAGCGGCGTTCGACAGGTTGGTGGTGCTTTGGAGATAGTAGTTCTGGCCAGCCAACAGGCCGCTGAAATTGATGACAAAGCTTCCCGGGGTCAAGGCCACCACGCCAGCGGTCAAGGGCACGGCCGGGCTAGGAAGTCCAAACGCTGCGATTTCGGTATAACCGACACCGCCGTTCTGCTGGCCGGAGGAAAAGATCCACTGGAGATACTGCACGCCGGTCAAATTTGAAACTGCAACCGAGGTGAGCGTGCCGTCGCTCCCATCGAGTGTCGGGTAAGGTGAAGGATTGTAGGAGACGGTCGCAACCGGGAAAAAATTGGTGCCATCGGTGGAATAGTTGATGGCGTAATTCGCATTTTCACGGCCGTCGTCCTGCCAGGCGGTGTAGGTGTTCAGATTGGTGATCGTATAACCGGTGCCGTTGGTTCCCGCCCCGAGACGAAAGGTGATCGCGCCGCCGCTGATTTCATAACTGCGGTTCGTCGTCCCGGGCGCCCCGATGATTCCATCATACAAGGCGGACGCGGCGATGTGATTTTCCGGGCCGGTGGCGATGGTGTTGGATACCACGGTCGTCGTCGTGTTGGTGAGCAGATCTCCCTTTGGCAACGGCGGAAAAGTTCCACCAACATAGACCAGGTCGGTTTCAGTCACCGCGAGCGGCGGCGGGACAACCGCCACCGGTGACGACCAGAAGTAATGGCCGGAGCCGACAGAGTAAACCGCGCAACCGTTGGAAAGGCCGAGGTAGCTGACGCCCGGCGCGCTGGCGGCGGGGAGGCCGCTTTCCGTGATGGCATTGGCATTGGTCGTGGGGACAAAAATTTGTGACGAGGTGTTCGGGGGAATCACCACGTCGAGGCTGAATGTGCCGCCGCTATTGGTCCACGCGGTGGAAATAAGCCCGCGGGTGCTGGCGTAACTGGTGTTGGCCCAGTTCACGCCGGCGCCGATGACCGGCTGGATGAGGATGGTTTGGTAGCCGGGAGTAGCGGGCTTGATGCCGCCGATGACGCTGTATAAATATTCGCCCACCGCGCCAAACGCGTAGTGGTTGAAGGAGTTCATCCCGATGCTTTGAAACCCGCCGCCGGGAGTCCAACCATCCCAACGTTCCCACATGGTCGTCGCGCCGAGGCCGACCTGATAAAGCCAGGAGGGATAGGTTTTCTGCAGCAGCAGTTGGTAGGCGAGGTCATCGCGACCGGCGGCGTGCAGGGCAGGCAGCAGGCGCGGTGTGCCAATGAAACCTGTGGCGAGATGATTGTTGAATTGGGCGATGGAATTCGCAAACTGCTGCGCCGCCTGGACGCGCAGCCCGGCGGGCACGAGATTCAAGGTGAAGGCCAGCGCATAGCCGGCCTGGCTGCTGCCGTCCTTGAAGGAGCCGTTGGCGTTGAAGAAATTTGTGAAGGCGGCAACGGTGTTGCTGTGTTGCGCGGCATAAGCGGCGGCATCGGCGCTATTGCCAATGGCCGCCGCCATCTCCGACATCGCCTGTGCAAAGTAGGCATAATAGGCGGTGTCTATCACCGTGGAACTCGCGCCGCCGCCCAGGTTCAGCCAGTCGCCGAAATCGCCGGGGAGGCTTGCCACCACATAGTTCGCGGCGTGGGCGGAAAAGAATTGTCCGTAACGCTTGAACGAGGCGTAGTGATCGGCAATCACGTTGGTGTCACCGTAGGCGCGATACATGTTGTAGGGGCAGATCCATCCGGCATCGCCCCAGGCGGTTCCGCCGCTGCCGACGCCCATGTCGGGCACGACATTCGCATAGGAATAGTCGGTCTCCTGGGCATCCTCGCAAAACGTGACGAGATGCCGGCGGAAGAAGGATTGGACATCGAAATTGTAGGC
>JAQGPB010000277.1 GCA_028293265.1 Pedosphaera sp.
GACGAAAATTTGCAGCCCCAACCGGTGTTGGAACCGGACTTTGCCGGGTTTGCCGGGGTGTTGAGCGCTTACCTCAAGGCCACCGAACGAGGAGACGCCACGGCCATGAGCCAGCTTGGAGATTGGTACCAGTCGGGGCGGTTCATGCCCAAGAATAGTGTCGAAGCCTTTCGCTGGTATGATCAGGCTGCAAACGGTGGCCTGGGGGGCGCCGCAGTGAAGCGGGATCGGCTCAAGCCCTTGCTGACTCCTGACGAACGCACACAGGCACTTAAGCCATGATTTTCGTCAAAGGATTTGCCGCCGGGAATTGTCAGAATACTTAGAAATGAGATTGCTTGGTTCCTCAACCTTGATGCTGGTCGCCGGCTGCCTGCCGGGCCTGGCTTCGGCGCAGTTACAAGTCGTGCCGGAACATGAAACACAGTGCGTGTTCGCCGGCACTCCCCGGAACATTGAAGTCATTTGGCGCAATGACGGCGACAAACCCATCGCGGTGCCGGTGCATCTGCAAGTCTATCAGGCAAGTTCGGCAACGGTGATGGAAGTGGGAAGTTCGCTAGACTGGAAACAACTGGATTTGCTGCCGCACCAGACTGTGGTGGAAACCGTCTCCCTTACGTTTCCGCCGGTGAAGACCGGAACGCGGTTTCTCATTCGATGGCTCGATGAAATTTCGAAGGTGCTCGGGCATAGCGATCTGATCGTTTATCCCACCAACCTCCTGGATGCCTTAGAGCCGCTGACGGAAAGGAAACCGGTGGGAGTGTTTGACCCGCAAAATCAGCTCAAACCGCTGCTCAAAGCGGCGGCCTTGGAGTTTGAAGACCTGGAATTCACAGGGCTGAAAAGGTTTTCCGGCAAATTGGCGATCCTCGGTCCATTTCCAGCGAAAACATCTGAGCCCCAAGCCTTGGCAAGAAACATCGCCGAACTGGCCAATTCCGGCGTGGCTGTCGTTTGGATAAAGCCCCCGCCCGCCATTGGACCGGAGCTTGAGCCGGCGGTTTATTCTGTCCGCTTGGGACATGGCGCCGTCAGCGTGGTCCAAGCCCACGTCGTCACCAATCTTGCAGACAGCCCGCTCGCCCAGCTCAATCTCATCCGCTCCGCGGAACTGGCCGTCAAACCGGACTTGCTTTCACTCTACAATCCCCAACCATGAACCCTTTATGAAACTAGCCACGCGCATTGCTTTTTTTTCTCTACTGACCTTTTTCGCCTGCGCCGCCCTTGCCCGCGCGGAAGTCCTCACCGTCGCCATTTTCGATTTTGATTCCAAGGATGAGAATGTGCATGATCTCGGTCCCAAGGTCGCCACCCTCGTCAATGCCAATCTCTCTGCCGAACCGCAGATCATCACAGTGGAACGCGCTGAATTGGAAAAAATCCTTGGCGAACAGGAGTTGAGCCTGTCCGGGACCGTTTCTCCGGACACCGCCGCCAAAGTCGGCCATCTCACCGGCGCGAAGGTGCTCGTCATGGGTCGGATTTTCCGCGCCGACAAGGAACTATTGATCGTCGCCAAAATCATCGGCACCGAAACTAGCCGCGTCTATGGCGACCTGGTCAAAGGCCCGGCGGCCTCGGCCTCGCTCTCCGATCTCTCCGCCGAACTGGCAAAAAAAATCGCCAAAATCGTCAACGAAAAAGGTGAAACCCTGGTGGCGAAAGTGGAAAGCCGCCAAGAGCGGATTGACCGGCTCATCAAATCCCTGCCTGCTGGCAAGCGCCCTTCGGTTTCCGTTAAACTGCCGGAACGCCATTTTGGGACGCAGGTCATTGATCCCGCTGCCGAGACCGAACTGGGCGGCATCCTGCAAAAAGCCGGCTTCATAGTTTTGGACGAAAAATCTGTGGAAAAGCCGGACATCGAAATCACCGGCGAAGCCTTCAGCGCCTATGGCTTGCGCAAAGGAAATTTGATTTCCTGCCGTTCACGCATCGAACTGAAAGCCCGCGAACGGACCAGCGGTAAGATCCTGGCCATGGACAGCCAGACCAGCGTGGCAGTGGACATCGCCGAGCAGACCGCCGCCAAAACCGCGCTGCAAAATGCCGCACTCGAACTCGCGGATCGGTTGCTGCCGAAACTGACCCGGTAAACGCCGCCATCCAAACCGACCCTCGCTCCACATGAACAAGCGGTTTCTAATCATTGCACTGATGGTGCTGATCGTGGGCAGCGCGGCCGCGTTGCTGGTTAACAAGTACACGGAATCAACGCGATTCCAGGAATTTCAAGTGGTTCGTTCCATGACAGAAAAAGAGCGTGCGGATGCCGCAACAAAGTTGCTGGGAAACACTGCCCCCGCCTCTGCGGCTCCCATACCTTTGCCGCTTTCGCAACCCGTGCGGCTGGCAATTGGTGGACTCGGCTTTGCCGATGACGAACAGAACGGGCGATTCGCCGATCTGATGCTTGCCGAGCTGCAATCGGCGGCGGGATTTGAATTCGTTGACCGCCAATCCCTCGATGCCATTCTGCGTGAAACCCATTTGAGCCTGTCGGGCCTGGTGCGCGCCAAGGATGCCGTGCGAGTCGGCAAGCTGTTGCGGGCAGACTGGTTCGTGCTGGGCACCATTGCCAAGGTACATGAAACGAATTCGATGGTGGTGCGGGTGGTGGATGCACGAACAGGCATCATGGAGGATGCGGCGGTAGTGGCGGCCGACAGCGCGACGCCGGCGTTGGCAAAGGAATTAGCAGATTTCGTGCGTCAATCCCGAAAAGCGGCGGCGGAGGCAAAACCGCGCACATATCTGGCCGTGGGCGCCTTTGAAGATTTAAGCCTGAACAATCGCCAAGCCGAGTTTCCCGCGCAGTTGCACGGTTATTTGACGGCGGCTTACCAAGGCTCGGGCGTCACTCTGTTGGAACGGGAAAATGTGGACATTCTGCTGCAGGAAATGAGGCTCGACATTGCGGGCCTTACCGAGGCAGGGAGCCGCGGTGCGCCGCCACCCGCGCTGCAATCGGCTTTTTGGCTGGTGGATGGAAGTTATCAATCCTATGAAACCGGCAAGCTGGAGGTCGAAGTGAGCTTTCAGATGCGGCGGATTTTTGGGACCACCAAGCGCATGACGCTGCGCGGGCCGCCGGGCGAACCAGTTTGCGCGCAGATCAAAAAAGCGGTTGACGCCGTCATGAGCCCGAATTCAGGCATTGTCATCCCGAGCCGCCTGTCGGAAGCGCGCGCGCAAATGGCCATCGGCAAGGATCTGGCCGGACTCGATTCACGCCTGAACCCTCTGGGGATTGGTCTGACATATACCGGCGGCATCGGCGGCCTGCCTCCGCGGGAAGCAAACCGGCAAAGGAGAAACGTTCAGGAGGCGATTCGGGCTTTTGAAACCGTGCTGTTGCTTGATCCGGGAAATCATCCCGCAAGATTGTATCTGGCAGCGTGTTTGCGGCATCCAACCATTTCGCGAATGGATGAGGCGCGAAATCTGTATCGTGAGGTCATCGAGGACCCCATGCAGGACGAATGGACGGAGAAGGCAAAACAAGCGTTGGTGTTTTCATTCGTGTACGGGTGGGGGGAAGGAAATCAGGAAAAAGCGCTCTGGTTTGAAAAGGCGGAAAAACAGAACACCAATTCAGCCATGGCTCAATTCTACAAGGAGCAGGCTGAACTGGCAAATGAGGCCGCCATGAACGGTGGTAACTTGAGCGCCAAGGCAAAGGAACGGGCTGAAATCGAACTCTTCAAGCGCATCCACGGCTACGACGATGTGATGCATCGCAAAAGCGGATCGAGCACGGGTGGATTTGGCTTTGAAGAATATGCAAGGATTTACGGCACGAATACGAATGCGGCTCTCTGGCGGCTGGACGAATTATTTCCCAGAATGACCAAGGAGACCCCGGAGATTGTGCTCCATTTATCGGCGGGCCTGGTGGAATTCCAGTCGGACACGAACACCGTGGTGATAAAGGAATTCCAGCGACAACTTTCCAGGATTTCTGTAAATGCAACCAACATGCTCAACCCCGACGATTTTTGGAACCGCAACCAGTCAATTTATAATTGGGCAATGAAGCATGAAATGTATGAAATGGCCGCGCAGTTCATGCAAAAGCGAATCGGCGCTGCCGCATCCGGCGTGAATTTTTGGCGCCGGGATAACAATGAGGACAAAGTTGCCCTGGCTTACGCTGAACTGGCGATGAATCAGTGGAAACCGGCACTGGACATATTTGAAAGCCTTTCAAACTGCGTTGTGCTTATGGAGGACGAGGGGGCATGGAGCGCCCGGAGGATGACGGTTGTGATGCCAAGAAAAGTAACGGCGAAAATTCGCCAGGAGCACGGTCTGCCGGAGGTCCGGGATCCGCGCGAGTTTGAATTGAGCCGGGCCTTTTTTGCCTTTCCCATGCCCGGAGGAACATTCGCCGCGGACGAGACGGGTGTATGGATTGGAATCAACGGGAAATTGTTCCAATTGGGTTTTGATTTGAAAACAAATTGCAGTATCGGCCTTCCAATATCGCCAGGGGCGCCCGTCAATGCTGTCTGCCTGACGCCAAAAACGGTGTGGATCGGCACAGGCGAGGAGGGATTGCTCGAAGTTGACCGGGCCAGCCACGCATGCCGCGTATGGAAAGAAAAAGATGGCTTGATGATGAACACCATCTCTTCGCTGTACGCGACTGGAGACACGCTCTGGATCGGTTATGGAGTCAGAACCTATGTTTATTACGCGTCGGGAATGAGTTACGGAGGCGGGCTGGGCAAGCTGGACCTGGGCACACGGCAGTTTGCCTCCTTCACGCTTTCTCTGACGAACGGACTTCAGGTCCATCGGCACCTCGGCGGCAATGCGGTGCCTGAATCTCCTCGCGGACCGACCCGACGGCCCGTGCTGGCCATCGCAGCAGGCGATCCGGGCGACGTTTGGTTTGTGACGGAGGATACCTCCCCTCTGCTGCGCCGTTTTCAGGTTCTGAACAATGCTTGGGGAGGACCGCCGGAAGTGATGTGGCATTGCACAAGTCTCGCGAAAGATGGCGGCCGTTTGCTGGTCGGGATTTATTCGGGGCAGAACGATAAGGCGGGGCCCTTGGGGGTGAACATTTTGAACACCAAAGATGGGAAATGGCGGGGTGTGAAAGAAGTGTCGGAGGTGCCATCAGGGGTGGTAACGACGCTTGCACTCAATGGACATGATTTATGGGTGGGCGGCAAAGGGTACATAGCGGTGATGGATTTGAACAATGAAACCATTCGCAAGTATGCTTTCATAAACGCGGATGCTGTTGATGGCCTTCAAATCGCGGGTGGCTGGATTTGGGCAAAATATGGCGGGTACTTGCACAGGGCGTCTTTAAGCGATGCGCATTGAAACGGGCACAGATGGGCGATTAATTTTCTCCCATCGCAAAACAGGATGCAATTTCATCTGGGCGCAAGAGCCTGTGTTCTTGGTTTTGTGTGGCCGTCCTTGCATACAACGCCCCAAAACGGTCAAAAAGACTCAATGCAGGCCTTATGGTAAATCGCGGAAACTCAAGTCCAGCGACGGACTGCCAGGCACGGCGGTGAGCGCGGTCACCCCAGATGGAAATAATTTGTGGGTGGGTGGCCTGGGTTACATCGCTCTCGTGGACCCGGAGCAGGAGAAGATCCTCAC
>JAQGPB010000317.1 GCA_028293265.1 Pedosphaera sp.
CCATATTTATGGTCAGCATTATAAAAATCATTTCCCATCTGCGTTCATCTGCGTCCATCTGCGGTTTAACTGCATGGTTCCCGCCCAGCATTCCCTGCCCGGAACCGAACGGCGCGGAGTTTCTCACCAAATCTGCGCGCAAGTCCTTTCCTGTTCCACCCTCAACCATTCGCGTACCCGCCTTTTTCCACCTTATTCCGCCTTTTCCCGCAAAAATAAAAAATCTTTTTGTGCGACGATCTGAAAAGGGAGCGCAATCACGAACTGTGATTGAAGTGAATCTTGGACGGGGCCTGCAACAAGGACCTCCAAATCCACCAAACGCGCCCGCCGCGTTCACCCTCTCCTGGGGGTGCGGGCGGACGTTCCTCAAATTTGCGTCTCAACGAATGAAAACTGGCTTTGGATTTTCAAAAATCTTTGCGATAATCGCTCCATGAACCTTCGCCGAATCATCTTTCTCGCCGCAATGGCTTGCTCCCTTCCGATTTTTGCCGCAGACAACGTGACCGTCATCGAACGCCCGGACGTTTCCCAGACGAACCACTTTTACCCCGGCAATCGTCAGCCGCTCGAACCGAGCCGCTTCATCGCGCTCCCCATCGGCAGCGTATTGCCCAAAGGCTGGCTCCTGGAATTTCTCCACCGCCAGCAAAACGGCCTTTGCGGCAATCTCGGCGAAATCAGCGCCTGGCTCCAAAAAGATGACAACGCCTGGTTGAGCAAGGACGGCAAGGGCAAATACGGCTGGGAAGAACTGCCCTACTGGCTCAAGGGCTACATCCAGCTCGCCTACATTCTCAACGACCCAAAAATGATCGCCGAAAGCCAGACGTGGATTGACGGCGCTCTCAACAGCCAGCGTCCCGATGGCGATTTCGGCCCCGACCAGAAGTTCGATGACGACGGTTCGCGCGATTACTGGGCGAACATGCTCATGCTGTTCTGCCTGCAAACCTATTACGAACATTCGCACGATGCGCGCGTCGTGGACCTGATGACAAAATATTTCAACTACCAGTTGGGCGTGCCGGACCAAAAATTTCTCACCCACTACTGGCAGAAAATGCGCGGCGGCGACAATCTCTACAGCGTTTACTGGCTCTACAACCTGACCGGCGATCCCATGCTGCTGCAACTCGCCGAAAAAATTCATCGCTGCACCGCGAACTGGGAATTGAAGGACAGCCTGCCCGACTGGCACAACGTCAACATCGCGGAATGCTTTCGCGAGCCCGCCACGCATTTTCTCCAGTCGCACGATGCCGCCGAACTTCAGGCGAGTTACGCCGATTTCAACGAAGTCCGGAAACGTTACGGCCAGGTGCCCGGCGGCATGTTCGGCGGCGACGAAAATTGCCGTCCCGGCTACTCCGATCCCCATCAAGCCGTCGAAACCTGCGGCATGGTCGAGCAGATGCTGTCCGACGAATTGCTCGTCCAAATCAGTGGCGACCCATTCTGGGCCGACCAATGCGAGGACGTCGCCTTCAACACCTATCCCGCCGCGGTGCTGCCGGATTTCCGCGCCCTCCGCTATCTCACCGCGCCCAACATGGTCGTCAGCGATTCCAAGAATCACGCGCCCGGCCTGCAAAACGCAGGCCCGTTCCTGATGATGAATCCCTTCAGCTCGCGTTGTTGCCAGCACAATCATTCCATGGGCTGGCCCTATTTCACCAAGCACCTCTGGCTCGCCACGCCGGACGACGGCCTGTGCGCTGATGTTTTCGCCGCCAACGAAGTCACCGCCCGCGTTGGCCAGGGCGTTAACGTGCGCATCACTGAGGAAACCAAATATCCGTTTGAGGAAAAAATCCAGTTTGCCGTTCAGCCGGAAGCAGCCGTGAAATTTCCCTTGTATCTGCGCATTCCCGCCTGGTGCAAATCCGCCCGCGTTTCCGTCAATGGCCGCCGCGCCGCTGCCAAAATCTCCGCCGGAAAATTCGTCCGCATCGAGCGTGAATGGAAATCGCACGACAAAGTCACGCTGGATTTGCCGATGGAAGTCAGCGTCCGCACCTGGTCCGCGAATCATGACAGCGTGAGCGTGAACTATGGTCCGCTGACTTTCTCCCTGAAAATCGGCGAACGCTACGAACGCCGGGAAAGTTCCGCGACCGCCATCGGCGATTCCTCTTGGCAGAAAACCGCCGATCCCTCCAAATGGCCATCCTTTGAAATTTACCCCACGACGCCGTGGAATTACGGCCTGGTTTTGAACAGCGCACAACCGGAGAAATCTTTCGAGGTGAAAAAACTCGCCTGGCCCAAGGATGATTTTCCCTTCACGCCGGAAAGTTGCCCCATCCAGATTGTTGCGAAAGCCAGAGAAATCCCGGAATGGACCATTGACCGTTACGGCTTGAGCGGAGCCTTGCAGGACAGCCCCGCCGCCGGCAAACAACCGGTGCGGGAAATTACCCTCATCCCAATGGGTGCGGCGCGGTTGCGCATCTCGTCATTTCCCACCGTAAGCGAAGCGGTTACCGCCCACCAATGGCACGCCGCATCGTTGCCCGGAACCGGAAAACCAATTTACCACGCCAGCGCCTCTCATTGTTTTTCCGGCGACACCCTCGACGCCCTGAGCGACGGCCTTGAACCGCAAAATTCATCCGACCACGACATTCCGCGCTTCACCTGGTGGGACCATCGCGGCACCGCAGAATGGGTGCAATACGATTTTCCCGCGCCCAAGAAAATTTCCAGCACCTCCGTTTATTGGTTCGACGACACCGGCGCCGGCCAATGCCGCGTGCCAAAATCATGGCGCTTGCTCTACAAAATCGGAAACTTTTGGCTGCCAGTCCCCATGACCACCGACTTTCCCGTAAAAAAGGATGCCTGGAACCGCATCGAATTCCCTTCCATTGAAGCCAAGAGCTTAAAAATTGAAGTCCAGCTCCAGCCCGAATTCTCCAGCGGCATCCTCGAATGGCAAACAAAATGAAACCACTGCTGACTTTTCAAACAAAGTCACAAGAAAGTTTAAGTCGGCGTTTAATTGGTGGCAGCTTTGGCAAGACGGCCGCGGAGGACATAAATGAGGGCTTTGACGGCGAGTTCCATGAAGAGAAACGGCTTGGCAATAAGGTCGTTGCCGCCGCTCATGGTGGAGTTGGCGCGGCTTTCAAAATCGTTGAGGCCAGTGACGAAGACAACCGGGGTATTCTTGTTGCGATGCAAGGCACGCAGCTTGGTGCAGAGTTCAAAGCCGTTCATGCCCGGCATGTCCACATCGAGAAAAACGAGGTCGTAAAAGTTTTCACCGAGCATGCCGAGGGCGATTTCCGGGTTCTCAACGGCGACGGACGGGAGCTTGGCTTTTTCCAAGGCGTAGGTGACGGCGCGGCGCGAGATGGCTTCGTCATCCACGACGAGGATGTTGACCTTGGATTGCAATTGGGTGTCGTGAGCGCCGGGTTTGGCGGCCTCCGCAAACAGCACGCCCAGGAAATCAATCGCAGAGGCGATGGTGCGGAGGGTGGAGGCATTGAGGCTCTTGGGCTTGTCGCAAAGTTCCTTGAGCAGCGCTTCCAGGGCATCGGCCATCTGCGCGATGTCCAGCACGCCGGCGGCACCGGCACTGCCCGTGAGGGCACGTATGCCCTGATATAATCCATTCAAAAATTTGGCGCGCTCAATTTCATTGGCACTCTTGGCCACCGCTTGCAAATGCGAGCGGCTGGCGGCGAGAATGGCGGGCAGGCTGGCAAGAAAGTCATGGCGCAACCCAGATTGAAAAACGACATCGGTGTCAGATTCCGCTGCCGGGACGGGATCGGCACCCGCGGGAACCGCCTCCGGGGTGTTGGCTGGCTTCGGCTGAACCAGGCCGCGCACAACCTCGATGATCTGCTTGGGCGTGCAACTGGCCTTGGAAAGGCATTTGGTCGCGCCTTCTTTCCAGGCTTGCTGCACCATGTTGCTGAGGTAGGTGTTGGAAAAGACGATGACCGGAAGCTGTTTCAATGCTGCTTGACCGCGAATCTGCTTCAGCAAATCGAGGCCGCTCATTTTGGGGAGCATCAGGTCCAAAATCACCACATCCGGTTGAAAAGAATTGATCAGTTCAAATCCGGTTTCACCATCGGCAGCGGTCTCGACCTGAAAGTGTTCGACGGAAAATTTGTTCCGATAAATGTTGGCGAGGAGCTGATCGTCTTCGATGAGAAGGATTTTCTTCATGTTTACGTCCGGGCAAGCTGGGCGGGAGCGGTCGCGGATTTGAGATAGTCGGTAAGAAAGGTATTGATGCGTTCGAATTCGCGCCGGGCGTCGTCGGCAAGCTGGGGAGCATTCGGCTGCAGGCCTTCGAACCCCTGGCGTTCGAGCTCGCGGAGGATGGGCGTGATGCCGGTCATGCCGCAGGTCGAACTGGCGCCGGCGCAACTGTGGGCGAGGCGCTTGACTTCATCCCCGCCGCGCGCAGCCACGGCGGCGATGAGCTGGGCGATTTGCTTGGCGGTTTGTTGCAGGTAAAGTTCGACCAGCTCGCGGAGGTTTTCCATGTCGCCATTGGCGAAATCCAGCAGGCGTTCCATGTCAACGCACGGCGACTCCGCCGCCGGTGCGGGCGTGCTGGCCAACGGGAGGTCCTGGGGAGAGTCTCCATTGGCTTCTGCCGGTTCACTGTTTACACGCGAACCCCAGCGTTCAATCACCAGGCGAATGTCGTCGGGCCGGACGGGTTTGGCGACATAATCATCCATGCCGGAGGCAATGCATTTTTCACGGTCGCCCTGCATGGCGTTGGCCGTCATGGCAACGATCGCGATTTGAGATTTGAAATGGCCGGGCTGCGCGGGATTTTTTTGGCGCTCGCGAATCTGGCGCGTGGCTTCCAGTCCATCCATCTCCGGCATCTGCACATCCATGAACACGAGGTCGTACGGTTGCCGTTCGAAGGCCGCAAGGCATTCCAGCCCGTTGTTGGCGACATCGGCCTTGTAACCCATTTGTTGGAGCAGCCGCAGGGCGACTTTTTGGTTGATGAGATTGTCGTCGCAGAGCAGCACGCGCAAAGGGAGCCGGCTGGCAAGCGAAGGATCAAGCTTGGAGGTGACGGATTTGCGCGCCGCGGGCTTGGCGCCGGAAACAACCCGCACCAAAACTTCCTGCAATTGCACGGGCTTGATCGGCTTGGTCAGGCAACTGGCGAAAGCGACGCTGGCGAAAGCCGGATTATCGGCGCGAATGCCCATCGAGGTCAGCAGCACCAGTGGCATCATCAGCGCGCCGGGCAATTGCCGGATTTCCTTCGCGAGCATCAGGCCGTCCATGTCGGGCATCTGCATGTCGAGAATGGCCAAGTCAAAGGCTTCGCCCCTGTTCAACCATTCCAAAGCCTGAACGCCGCTGTGTGCCGAGCGTGGAATCATGCCCCATTTGGTCGCCTGCAACGTGAGAATGCGGCGGTTGGTGGGATTGTCATCCACAATCAACAAACGCAAATCGGCCAGTTGCGGCTGGGGACCATGCAGCGAAGCGCGGGGTGTCGCCGAACTCGGTTGGAAAGGCAGCACAAAATGGAACGTGGAACCTTTTTGCGGCACGCTTTCGACCCACATGCGGCCGCCCATGAGCTCAACCAGGCGTTTGCTGATGGCCAGTCC
>JAQGPB010000367.1 GCA_028293265.1 Pedosphaera sp.
CGCGTAGCGTTCGTCTCTTCTGGGGAAACTAAATCGTGGCGGGCTTGGGAAGCCATTGGGCCGGGGAGAGGTGTGCCTTATCTTTCATCCTTCGATTATGTTCTCATTACTTTTCTGAGTCTCAATAAGACGAAAATCATATCCGTTTTCGCCAGTGACGGTCATGACGCGCGGCGTGCAAGACCGCAAATATGACAATCGCGTCTTCCCGGACAATGAAGAAAATGCGATATGGAAAGCGACGGACGAGGATGCGTCGAACTTCAGGATGTTTGCGAAAGCGCAGATGAAAACCAGGGTTCTTGAATGCACGCCCAATCGTGGCGCGAATTTCATCCGTAAGTTCCAACCCCAAACCGGCTTCACGATCCTCATACCACAGCGCGGCCTCGGTGATGTCCATCTCGGCTTCGGCCCGGACAATGAGACGCCGGCTCATGCCTTAAGCCGGGCGCGAATTCGGGCTTCCACTTCCTCCCACGAACTGCCCGCGTCAGGATCTTTCTCATACGCAGCCAAACGTTGCTCCAGCAATGCCTTCTCGTCTTCGTTCAAGGGGTCGCTCTCGTCGAGCCAACCCTTGCCATCCATCTCGGCCAGCTTGAGGCGTATCTCTTCGCGCTCGGCAGGTGTCAGCTTGGACAGTTCTTCGACAATCTCCGCTTTGCTCATAACGAAAAATTAGCCCAGATGCGTCGCAATGTCAGCTCGAAAATCAAACGAATATCGGCGAAAATTATTTTCTCAAATGAATTTCCCGCGCACGATTTTTGCCCGATGATGGGGCATGGCTCGCAATTATCAGATCGCCGTCCTCAGCGATGTGCATTACGCATGCGCCGCCGAACAGGCGCGGGGCCACGATTATGAATATCGTGACCTGCGAAATCCCTTCGTGCGCCTGCTGGTGCAGATGTACCGGCATTTCATCTGGCTGCGGCATCCGCTCGGGCAGAACCCGCGGCTGGATGAGTTCATCCAACGTGCCGGCGCGCCGGACTGGGTGGTCGCCAACGGCGATTATTGCTGCGACACGCGGTTCGTCGGGCTGAGCGACGACGTCTCGCTGCAAAGCGCCCGCGAGTGCCTGGAAAAATTGCTCGGCAAATTTGCGCAGAACTTTCGCGCGAGCATGGGCGATCACGAACTGGGGTAGCTGAGCCTGCTGGGCGGGCGCGGCGGCCTGCGGCTGGAAAGCTGGCAACGCGCGTGCGAGGAGCTGCGTTTGGAACCGCTCTGGCGCGTCGAGCTGGGGTACAACATATTGCTCGGCGTCACGTCATCCCTGGTGGCGCTGCCGTTGTTTGAGGCGGATATGCTGGCGGAGGAACGGGCGGAATGGCATGAACTGCGCGAGGCGCAACTGGCCGGCATCCGCGACGCGCTCACCTCGCTGAAGCCGAGACAGCGGGTATTGTTTTTTTGTCACGACCCTTCGGCGCTGCCGTTTCTCTGGCGCGACGAAACAGTGCGCGCCTGCCTGCCGCGCATCGAACTGACCATCATCGGGCATCTGCATTCCAACCTCGTTTTCCGAAACAGCCGCCTGTTGTCGGGCATGCCGCCAGTTGGTTTTCTCGGGCACACCGTCAAACGCATGAGCACGGCACTTTCAGAAGGCCGCCATTGGCGTCCATTCAAAGTCCGGCTTTGTCCTTCGCTGGCCGGCATCGAACTATTGAAAGACGGCGGCTACTGCACGGTGGACGTGGACGAAGACGCGCGTGAGAAAATGCGCTTTCAATTTCACCGGATGAAACGTTGAGTTGCCGAATTGCCCTCGACAACCGACCCATCAAAGCCCAATCCTTATCCTTAGACAACCAACCGAAAGCTGAATTCTATGAACCGTACAACGCTCATGTTAGTGCCGGTGATTTTGCTTTGCCTTTTCGCCCAACGGCTCCGGGCCGCGGACGGACCGCCGACCGCCGCGGAGATCAAGGGCATCCTCCAGGAACGCATTGACACCGCCAAAAAGGGCCTCGGCATCGTCGTGGGCATCCTGGACGAAAAAGGCCCGCGCATTATCGCTTATGGAAAAACCGCGCGCGAGCAAGGCAAGGATGTGGATGGCGAAACGGTCTTTGAAATCGGCTCCATCTCGAAAGTCTTCACTTCCTTGCTTCTGGCCGACATGGTCGGGCGCGGTGAAGTGAAACTCGGCGATCCAATTTCAAAATTTCTGCCCGCGTCCGTGAAAGTCCCGGCCCACAATGGCCGGGACATCACGCTCGTGGATCTGGCCACGCATACCTCCGGCCTGCCGCGCCTGCCGGACAACCTGTCCCCGCGTGACGGCAAAAATCCTTACGCCGATTACACAGTCGAACAATTGTACGAATTTCTCGGCAGCTACACTCTGCCGCGCGACATCGGCGCGCAGTACGAATATTCCAACCTGGGCGGCGGCTTGCTGGGGCATCTGCTGGCGTTGAAAGCGGGCACCAATTATGAAGCACTGGTGTTGCAACGCATCTGCCTGCCCTTGGGCATGACCGACACGCGCATCACCCTCTCACCCGACCAGCGCGCGCGGCTGGCTACCGGCCACGACACACAGGGTCGGCCGGTTCCCAACTGGGACCTGCCGACGCTGGCCGGCGCCGGAGCATTGCGTTCCACGGCCAATGATTTGTTGAAATTCGCCGCTGCCAACATGGGCAAGGACAAATCCCCGCTGCAACCGGCCATGGAACTCGCGCAGACTCCGCGTCATGACGCCGGCTCATCGGTCATGAAAATCGGCCTTGGCTGGCATATCGCATACAGATACGGCACGGAACTCGTCTGGCACAACGGCGGCACCGGCGGTTACCGTTCGTTCTGCGGCTTCGACAAGAAAAAACAGCGCGCCATCGTCGTGCTGGCCAATTCGGAAAACAGCATTGACGACATCGGATTTCATTTGCTGGAGGCCAAATATGAATTGGAGAAATCCAAGCCGGGAGACAACCATGTCGCCATAAAGCTGGACCCGAAAATCATGGATGGCTACGTGGGGCGCTATCAGTTTGCTCCCAGCATGTTCTTCAATGTGCGCCGCGATGGAGACCATCTCCAAGGCCAGTTGACCGGCCAATCCTACCTGGATCTTTTCCCGAAAACCCAGACCGAGTTTTTTAACGAAGCAGTAAAAGCGCAGATAACTTTTCAAGATGCTACCAACGGCAAGCCCGCAAGTCTAGTGCTGCACCAAGGCGGCATTGACCAGACCGCCGAAAAAATCTCGGATGAAATCCAGAAAGAAAAAGAACGCGTCGCCATCCATCTCGATCCCAAGCTTTTTGATGCTTATGCTGGCCAGTACGAATTGGCGCCCGGCGCGATTTTCACCTTGCGTCGTCAGGGTGACCGCTTGATGGCGCAACTGACCGGCCAAGGTTTCTTCGAAATTTATCCCGAATCCGAGACCGAGTTCTTTTACAAAGTCGTGGACGCCCAGTTGAGCTTTGAAAAAAACACCCGGGGAGAAACCACCGCGCTCATCCTCCATCAAAACGGCGCTGATCAAAAGGCGAAGAAGGTGAAGTAGGGTTTGTCAGTCGTCAGTCGTCAGTGGTCAGTTGTAATTGTAATTCGAGTGACAGGCTGGTTCCAGGCGCTTCCCAACCACTGACCACTGACCACTGACCACTGACGAATGTTAACTTGCGGCGTTGCACCAACGAGTATCCAATAATGCAATGAAAGCAGTCCAGCTCATCACCCACGGAAAACCCGGCACGTTCGAACTGCGCGATATACCCGATCCCAAACCGGCGGCGGATGAAGTCGTCGTGCAGGTGCAGTCGTGCGGGTTGAACCACCTGGATCTCTGGTTGGAGGAAGGCGCTCTGCCGGTGGCTGTGCCGTTGCCGCGCACGCCCGGCGGAGAAATCGCCGGGCGCATCGTGGAGTTGGGAAGTGCCGTGCAAGGCTGGCAAAACGGCGATGCCGTGGCGGTGCAGTCCAATATTTTTTGCGGCAGGTGCGAGTTTTGCCGTCGCGGCGAGGAATCGCTTTGCCTGGGCGGCACATTGCTTGGCGTGCAGCACGATGGCGGTTTCGCGGAGAAGGTCGTGGTTCCCGCCCGCACCTTGGTGCGGTTGCCGGCGGGGGTTGATTTCGACACGTCCGCCGCGCTCACCCTCGCGGGCAGCACCGCCATGCACATGCTCACCGACCGCACCCAGGTCAAGCCCGGCGATTGGGTGCTGGCCATGGGCGGCGCGAGCGGCGTCGGTTCGGCGGCGATTCAAATTGCCAAAGGCTTGGGCGCGCGCGTCATCAGCACCGGTTCCAGCGCGGCCAAGCGCGACCTCGCAAAAAATCTCGGCGCGGAATTTGTCGTGGACTCGAACGACCCCGCCTGGCCCGCCGAAGTGCGCCGCCTCACGGAAAAACGCGGCGTTGATCTGGTGGTCGAACACATCGGCGGCGAAGTGCTGCCGAAAGTGTTCGAGTGTCTCGCGCGCGGCGGCACAGTCGTGACCTGCGGCGCCACCGCCGGGCGCGAAGTGACCTTGAACCTTTGGCCCTTTTTCGTGAAGCAACACCGGCTCATCGGCAGCTACGGCCGCAATCGCGCCGACATGCAGAAGACCCTCGAATGGGCCGCAGCGGGCAAGCTGAAGCCGGTCATTGACACCATCTTCCCGCTGGACCAGACCAAGGAGGCCTTCGCACATCTGCGCTCCCGCAATTTTCTCGGCAAAGTATTGGTCGAACCTTACGAACCCGTTTCCGAGTCGGATTGAAAAATCCCTGAATTTGGCAATCTACCCCATTCGTCCTATAAGTCCCTTTTGTCCCTTCAGCCACGCCAAACCCTTTCATCCGCAATCCCTTGCACCACCGCCAAACAAAAAAAGGGGGTCAATTGCAGAAAAACGACCCTTTTGGCGTGTAGGGAAAAAAGATTTTTTCAGGCTGTCAAAAGTACGTGTTTTTCTGAAAGCACGGATGGCCTGCAAACATTGGCCGCAACCGCCTTTTTTTCACAATCTTTCATCCCACAAAAAAAACGTGTCAAACCTACCGTAGGTTTCATTTTCCAAGATCTCCTCTGGTAAGCTGGGTCCTGTGAATACTCAAAACAGAGTATGGCAGGGGTTCGGGCCGCGGGCTTGGCGGCTGTATGGCGTGGGCGTCCCGCCCGGTGTGGCAGGCCGTTATCGGGCGAATGGGGCGGAGTTTCTCGCTAAATCAGCCCTTGTCCCACCCTCAACCCTCAACCTTCAACTCTCAACCATTTGGTCCAGCCAGCCCCATTCCGCAATTGGAACTTGGAGCTTGGTTATTCTCTGGAGCTTGGTGCTTGGACGCTTGCAGCCCAGCCTTTCTTATGCGCTCCACCCCATTCGTCCTATTCGTCCCATCACTCCATTACTCCACCACTCCACCACTCCCACCCCATCAGGAGCTTGGACGCTTGGAGCTTCTCAAACGGCGCGGAGTTTCTCACCAAATCTGTTAAATCCGCGCTCAAGTCCTTTTCTGTCCCGCCAGCCCGAACCGCAAAATCCCTTTGTCTCCCCGCCGCTTCCGGTTATGTTGCCAGATTGCTGAATGCAAGAGCTTGAAACCAAACCAGCCGCCGAACTTGGCGAAGGCATGACGCCGCCGCCCAAGGCCCACGCGCGCCCGGAACTGCTCGCCCCGGCGGGCGACTGGGAATGCGCCAAGGCCGCCGTCGAGAACGGGGCGGACGCGATTTACTTCGGCCTCGAACGGTTCAATGCGCGGATGCGCGCCCACAATTTCACCGAAGCCGCGCTGCCGCGCCTGATGGAATTTCTCCACCGTCGCGGCGTGAAAGGGTATGTCACCTTCAACACGCTCGTCTTCGCCAACGAAATGGCCGACGCGGAACAATATCTGCGCGCCATCATCGCGGCGGGCGTGGATGCAGCCATCGTCCAGGACATCGGCATCTGCCGTCTGATCCGCCAGATTTCGCCGGATTTTCCGATTCACGCCTCGACGCAGATGACCATCACCAGCGCGGGCGGGATTGAATTCGCGCGCGAACTCGGCTGCAACCTCGTCGTGCTGGCCCGCGAATGTTCGCTCAAAGAAATCGAAAAAATCCAGTCCGCTCAACCTGATTCCGCACTCCGCACTCCGCACTCCGCACTTCCCCTGGAAGTCTTTGTCCACGGAGCCCTCTGCGTCGCCTACTCCGGCCAGTGTCTCACCAGCGAAGCGCTCGGCGGCCGCTCCGCCAATCGCGGCGAATGCGCCCAGGCCTGCCGGATGCCCTACGATTTGATTTCCGATGGCAAGCAGGTTCCGCTCGGCGACAAACGCTACCTGCTCAGCCCGCAAGATCTCGCGGGGTTGGAAGTGCTGCCCGATTTGATCCGCGCCGGCATGGCTTCGCTGAAAATCGAAGGCCGGCTCAAGACGCCGGAATATGTCGCGAACATCACCCGCGTGTATCGCAAGGCGCTGGACGCGGCCGGAGCCGCGCCTTTGGACGCCGAAAAAAATGCGGCGCAATATGATCTGGAGATGGGTTTTTCGCGCGGGCTGTACACCG
>JAQGPB010000373.1 GCA_028293265.1 Pedosphaera sp.
TATTTCGGCGTGAGCAATTTTCGCCCGACGCTCGTGACCGCCCTGCAGGTGGCGTGTCCGATGCCGCTAATTGTGCATCAGGTTGAAATCAGCCTCGCGCGGCTGGATTGCTTCACGGACGGCACGTTGGACCAATGCCTGATTGAAAAATTGACGCCGCTGGCCTGGAGTCCGCTGGCCCGAGGACTGCTTGGCGACGGCGGAAAAACCGTGCCAGCAGAAATGAAAGCCGCTTTTGACGAGGACAAATTGCTCCCGGCGCTGGACAACATCGCCTCCGCGCGCGGCATCAGCCGGACAGCGGTGGCGTTGGCGTGGCTGCTGAAACACCCAAGCAAGATCATCCCCATTGTCGGCTCAACCAATGCCGGACGCATCCGCGACGCCGCCCAAGCTGCCGAAATGGAATTGACGCGTGAAGAATGGTATTCTCTCCTGCTGGCTGCACGCGGGACGCCGCTGCCTTGATTCAGAGTAATTGGAAAAATAATGCCACACTCAGCCAGGCTTGTTTAACTTTAAACCTTGAACCTTAAACTTCCCAAAGAACTCGGTTACCGAATGCCCGCAGAGTGGGAATCACAAGCGAGCACTTGGCTCACCTGGCCGCGTCCCGAGGGCATCAGCTTTCCTGACAAATACGACACCGTACCACCGGTCTATGCCGAATTAATCCGTCATCTGGTGCAGGTGGAAGAGGTGAACATCAACGTCTGGCACGGGGAAATGGAAGCGTGGGTGCGCGATTTGCTGTTGAAACATCGCACGCCATTGGAACGGGTGCGCTTTCATCACTTTCCGGCCTACGAGCCATGGTGCCGTGATCATGGGCCGATTTTTCTGGTGCGTGAGCAGGGCGGCAAGCGTGAGCGTGCGATCGTAGATTGGGGCTATAACGCTTGGGGCAACAAGTATCCGCCGTTCGATTTGGATGACGCGATTCCGCAACACGTCGCGAAATTGCGCGGGCTGCCGCTTTTTTCGCCCGGCATCGTGATGGAAGGCGGCTCAATCGAAGTCAATGGGCGCGGCACAGTCTTGACCACCGAAGCCTGCCTCTTGAATCCGAACCGCAATCCGCAATTGAATCGCGCGCAAATCGAGCAATACCTGCAGGATTATCTCGGCGTGACGAATGTGCTCTGGCTCGGCGAAGGCATCGTGGGCGATGATACCGACGGCCACATTGATGACATCACGCGCTTCGTGAATCCAACCACCGTCGTAACCGTGGTGGAAGAAGACCCGGCTGACCCAAATTATGAATTGTTGCAGGAAAACCTGAAACGACTTCAAACCTTGCGCGACCAGGACGGAAAACCATTGCGCGTGGTGGAATTGCCGATGCCGGGAGTTGTGGAATACGATGGCCAGCGTTTGCCGGCGAGTTACGCAAATTTTTACGTCGCGAACCAAATCCTGTTGGTCCCCACCTACCATCATACGAACGACAAAAGAGCGCTGGCAATTTTGCAAAAAGAATTTCCGGATCGGCGCGTCATTGGCGTGGATTCGACGGAACTGATCTGGGGCCTCGGCTCCTTTCATTGCATCAGCCAGCAGGAACCGGTTGGTTAAATTTTGATTCGCGGTTGAGGCGCGCGTGATTTTCATGTCAAAGGATCTCCGCATATTTATTGCCCTGGCAGTGTCAACCACGGTGAAGGACGCTGTGCGCTGCTTGCAAAACGAATTGCGTGAGCAACTGCCCGACAATGTGGTACGATGGACGCGGCCGGAACAATTTCATTTGACGCTCAACTTTCTGGGGAACATCGCCGCCGAAAATGTGGAGGAACTGGTCGAAACGGTACGCGGGGTGTGCAGAGATTTTGGGCCGATTGTGTTGCGTGCCGAAAAAATGGGCTTCTTCCCGCTCAAAGGTCCGCCGCGCGTGATTTGGATTTCCATGCAGGATGAACGCAAGGAATTGCCGCGCTTGCAGCGGACGATAGCTGCGGCCACGGCGCGTTTCATCGCTCAAAATGAGGAGTCGGATTTTACGGGGCATCTGACGATTGGCCGTGCCCGAAACTTGAAGCCCGCCCAAGGACTCAAAATGCGTGAACTGGCAAAGAATTATATCGGACGTTCTTTCGGCAATTGGAATGCCGACGTAGTGGAAATAATGCGCAGCGAACTCGGCCCTGAGGGCAGTCGCTACTCATGCCTGGTGGAAATTCCATTGAAGGAACAAATTGGATGACTGGTTTGCCACTATACACCCGGGAGTTAATTTGATAGATTATTGGAATATGGCACTGGACGATATTTTATTGGAAGCAGAAGAAAAGATGATCAAGACCGAGGATGTCGTGCAACACGAGTTTTCGGGCGTCCGCACGGGCAAGGCGTCGCCCTCCCTGGTCGAGAATATTTTGGTCGAGGTGTACGGTTCACAGATGCGGATACGGGAGCTGGCCGGCATCACCACGCCGGAACCCCGCATGATCCTGATTCAACCGTGGGACGCCACCACCGTGCATCCGATTGAGAAGGCGATTCAGAAAAGCAACCTTGGTTTGAACCCGTCGGTGGACAAGAAAACCATCCGCATTGTGCTGCCGGAACTCAGCCAGGAACGCCGCCAGGAATTCATCAAGGTGGTAAAGAAAATGGCGGAGGATGGCCGCGTCGCAATCCGCCATGTGCGCCGCGATTCCTTGGAACAGCTTAAAAAAGACGGCAAAGCCGGCGGTGTGACGGAAGACCAGGTGGAAATGGCCGAGAAGGAAGTGCAAAAGTTGACGGACCAGTTCATCGCCAAGATTGACACCCACCTCGCGCACAAGGAAAAAGAAATTTTGACGGTGTAAGCCACCCGTTTGCTGTCTTGCTTCAGCGAGTTACGTTGTTGCTGGCAGGTTCCTCGAAGCGGATGACGGTCTCGCCCGGCTTGGCGTAGCCGAGTTTTTCGCGGATCTGGCGCTCGATGGTTTTGGGATCATGCTGCAAGGCATCAATGGAGGCTTTCAATTTTTTTGAAGTTTCCTCCTCCTGTTGAATCTGTTCGCTCAACTTGAGAATCTCCTGGCGCATCCGCTCGTTCTGGTGGATGAGCGGCAGATACCAGCCCACGACCAGCGCGAGACCGGCCAGCAGGGCAATGATGGTCACCGCCCAGGTCAGTTTGCCCCAGATGCCCAGATCAACTTTCATCGTGGTCAGTTAACTCCTTTGTCATGGGATTGAAAAGCAGATTAAATTTTGTCGCGCAACCCGCGTCCGGGGCGCGTGAACGCAAACGTTCCCGCCATGTCAAACTCTTTGCTGAAACCGCAGTATGCGCGGTCTGTCGGTTTATATTTTATTGTCATTGATGCAGTTCGACTATAAGACTCTCGCCGCATGATCAAAGCGATAATGCTTATTTTTGAGCCGGGAAGCGCTTGGGACAAGATTGTCTTCGCGCAGAAAAGTTTCCGTTATGTGTTCTTTTTGTTTTTTCTGCCGCTGATTTTGGTCAGCATCGGGGGCGAGGTGGCAGGGAGAATATACCTTGCCAAGCATCCGGAAACGGAGGTGGTCGTCCGGCAGCCGCCCTCCTTCCTGATTGCCTACGGCGCATGTGAGGTGGTGCTGAGTCTCGCGGTGGCATTCATTGGGGCGAAGGTGGTCAAGTCGGTGGCCGAGACGTTTCACGGCCGAAATACTTTCACCCAATGCTTCACCCTGGTTGCCTACACCCTGAGTCCGCTTTTTCTGGTTCATTTGCTGGACGCCTATCCGGGCATGAACCAATGGGCAAGCTTCGGGATCGGCATGGTGCTCTCCGTGGCCGCGCTTTATCACGGGGTGCCGCGCGTCTTGCAACCGGACCCGCCGCACGCGTTCGGCCTTTACCTCATCAGCGTCCTGCTGTTGAGCGGCATCGCCGCACTGGCGCGGCTGTTGAGCCTGCTGGTGCTGACGGGAAAAATAAAAATGCATTAACGCCTACCTACGGGCCGCGCCGTTGGATCTCCCATTCAAACGCTCGCACGCGGTCTTGACGACCCACCGGGAATCTTCCAGGGCTTTCTCCGCCGTTGCGTAATCCACATTGCGCAAATCGCGCACAATCCGCACCGCCCGGTCGCGCAGCTTGATATTCGAGGGGTTCAGGTCAATCATCAGGTTGCTGACCACCTTGCCGATGCGCACCATGGCCAGCGTGGTGAAAATGTTCAAGATGAGCTTGGTGGCCGTGCCGGACTTCAAGCGCGTCGAGCCGGTCAAAATTTCCGGGCCGACATTGGGCGTGATGACGAGCGTGGGCCGCGCGTCGCGGGGAATTTCCAGAAACGGATTGAATGCCAGGAGGATGGTTTTCGCGCCGCGCCGTTTGGCCTCGCCCAGGCCGCCCCAGACAAACGGCGTTCGTCCGCTTGCGGCAATGCCCACCACCACATCGCGCCGCGTGACATCGCGAAACCTGATCGCGCGCGCGCCCGCTTCGGGGTCATCCTCCGCGCCTTCCACCGAGCGCCACAGCGCGCCCTGGCCGCCGGCAATGATTCCCTGGACCATCTCGGGATCGGTGCGAAACGTGGGCGGACACTCGCTGGCGTCCAGCACTCCCAGCCGTCCGCTGGTCCCCGCGCCAATATAAAACAACCGCCCCCCGCTCTTGAACGCCTGCGCGATGAAGCCAACGGCCTGCGCAATTTTTTTGCGTTCAGCCAGGATCGCGGCGGGACTTTTCGCGTCGTCGGACAACATCAGATCAATCGCCTCCGTCACCGGAAGTTTATCAAGGTTGCTGGAGCGCGGATGGCGCTGTTCAGTTGGC
>JAQGPB010000399.1 GCA_028293265.1 Pedosphaera sp.
GTAATCACAAAAATTAAATCGAACCTTGGACACTCTCTATGTCCACCCTCGGCTGGTAACATGGCGGGCGAGGATTGAAAATCAATCCACGGTCGGGCTTAAAAACCATGCCATGAACGAAACTGGAAAAACTGGAACGCAAGGCGCGGAGGTGAGGCATTTCATGCAATGGAACATGCCGGCCCAAAAAAGCGCCATTCGGTTCTTCGCCGTTTTCGGTGGGATTGGACTTTGGCCGAAAAGCTCCGCTAGGAGCGCCATGTTTATAGAATATGGTTCAGCCTTCACAAGCTCCATAGGAGCGGCATGTAAGCCCTTGATAAAAAGCCACTTGCCATCCTTTACATTAAGCATGCTCATGCCGCCTCTACATAGCTTGTCCGGGTTAACGGCGGGAGTCTATTATAAGGATGGCGCTATTAATGGAGCTGGAAACCGCATGCCACCGAAAACCGCCCTGTTCTGCCCCATCCAATTAACCCGCAACATGTTCCATCACTTCCACCGTTCAAATCGGCGCGGAGTTTCTCGCCAAATCTCGCCAAATCTCGCCGATTTTCTGCATTCTTCCCCCTTTCCGCTACGCCGCGCCGTCCCCTCCCATCTTCCCTCCCTCCTGTTTTCCCTCAGCCAGCTTCCCGTCGCCATCCACCAGATTGAGCCGCAATTTCGCCACGCGCATCCCCTCCATCTCCTCCACATGCAAAACATGGCTGCCCACCGGCAGCACATCGCCCGCCTTGGGAAATCCGCCCAGCCGATGCGTCACCCAGCCGCTCACCGTGGTGACGCCTTCCTCCTGCAACGGCTGCTGCACCAGTTCCGACAATTCATGCAAGGGCAATGCCCCCGCCAGTTCCCACGCCTGCGGCCCCGTCTTGGTCAGCAGCGGCTTCTCCTGGTCGAACTCGTCTTGTATCTGCCCGACCAGTTCCTCCAGAATATTTTCCAGCGTCACCATCCCCACCGTCCCGCCGTACTCATCCACCACGATGGCCAGATGCAATTTCCGTTCGAGAAACAGTTGCAGCAATTTTTCGAGCCGCGCCGTTTCCGGCACGTAAATCAGTTTCCGCGCCACCGCGGCGAGGTCCGCCCCGCTGCGCGCCTTCAATCTCGCCGCGAACAAATCCTTGAAATGCACCACGCCGATGGTTTTGTCCAGGTTGCCCGCTTCGCACAGCGGAAAGCGCGAGTAACGCGTCTTTTCCGCCACGTCCAGGCATTCGGCAATGCTGTCTTCCGTGTTGAGCCCGACGATTTCCTGCCGCGGCCGCATCACCTCGCGCACAATCCGCCGGCGCAAGTCAAGCGCGTTGAGCACGATGTCACGTCCCAGCCTGGTTGCCCCGGAATGCCGGTGCGACACTGCGAACAACAGCCGCAATTCCTCCTCCGAATGCGAGGGGTCTGTCTCGCTGGCCGGTTCGATGCCGACTTGCTTCAGCAGCCACATCGCCGAGCGGTTCAGCAGCCAGACGAAGGGAAACGTGACGCGCGCAAACCATGCCAGCGGCTGGGCCGTCCATAAGGCCACCGGCACGGTCTGCCGGATGGCAATCGCCTTGGGCGCCAGTTCCCCCACCACGATGAGCAGAAATGAATTGACGAAAAAGCCCGCCAAAATCGCCACCGTATGCCGTACGTTGTATGACACGACGTTCAGCGCGTCAAAAACCGGCGTCAGCAATGCCACAAAAACCGGCTCAACCAAAATGCCCAGCCCCAGGCTTGCCAGTGTGATTCCCAACTGGGTCGCGCTGATGGCCGCCTCGAGGTTTTTCAACAGTCGTTGCACGATCTTTGCCCGGCGATTTCCCCCCGTCGCCATGGTTTCAATCTGCGTGTCGCGGATTTTTACCAGCGCAAGTTCCGCCGCCACAAAGAAGCCATTCAGCAGCACGAGCGCCATCACTCCCAGCAACCTCACCAGATTGGACGTGACGAAATCCATGTTACAAACGCACCTCGCCAAAAATAACCTTCAATATGTCCTGCAAACTCACCAGGCCAATTTCGCGCTGATCGCGCCCCAGGACAATCGCCAGCCGCTGACCACTGCGCTGCATCCGCTTCAACGCCGCCTCCAGCCGCATATATTCTTCCAAGTACAGCGCCGGCTTCACATAGTCGCCAGCGGTCTTGGCCGGGTCCAATTCCGCCTGGTAGAGCACCGCGCGCAAACTCACGATGCCGGCAATGCGCCGCCGGCCGTTTTCCTGCCGCCATACCGGCAACCGGGACAACTTCCGTTCCTGCGAAAGCTTCAGCGCGTCACCCATGCGCGTCTGCATCGTGATGGTCGCTGCCTGTTCGATTGGAATGGCAATGTCCCGCACGGTTCTGTTTTGGAGGTCGAGCACGCGATTGATCATCAGTCGTTCCTCGGAAGTCAGCCCTTGCGAGGATTCCTGCATCACCAGCCGCATTTCCTCGCGGCTGCCGAACAAATGCCCGGTGAAAGTCCGCCCGTCCGTCCATTTCAAAAAACCTTTCGACAGCTTGGTGATCAGCAAGACCAGCGGCAGCAAGACGTAGTGAATGAAGCGAAACGGCCCGGCCATCGCCAGTGTCAGGCGGTTGGGAAACATGCGAAAAAGCATCTTCGGCAGCAGTTCGCAGAATGTGTAAAACAAAAACATCAGGGCAAAAAAACTGATCAGCATCAGGACCGGCCATTGACGGAGCCATTCCCGGAGCACCATTACCACCAGTCCCACGGCCATGAAATTGGTCAATGTGTTGCCGACGAGGATCGTCCAGAGAAAATTTTCCGGGCTCTCCAGATATCCAAGCAGCACCCGGGCCCTGGCATTTCCCGCCCGCATCAATTGCCGGATGCGCAGCCGGCTCAAGGCCAGCACGCCGGCCTCCATTCCCGAAAACAGAAACGACAGCACCACACATATGCCGAACAGGATGCCTATGGCTATGTTGCGTTCCATGATTTTATTTTCGAAGGGCCTCCACCAAGACTTCGCGCACGCGCCGTTCATCCGCCGCCAGCGCCGTCAACTTCAACCCGTGAAATTGCACAGATTCTCCAGACGCAGGAACCGTTTCGCGCAACGCCACCATCAATCCGCCCATCGTGTCCACGTCCGGTGCTTTGCCCAGGGCTGGGTATTCACGCTGGAAATCTTCCAGACGCATCGTGCCATTGACCCGCCAGCGGCCTGCGCCCAGTTTTTCCATCACGAAACCCTCCGGCTCGCCTTCTCCGCGAATTTCACCCACGATCTGTTCCACAATGTCCTGCATGGTCACGATGCCCGCCGTGCCGCCGAATTCATCCAAAACAATCGCCAGCCCGCGCTGCTGCCGCTGCAAGCTTTTTAACAATTGCAGCAAGTTCATGCTCTCGGGCACAAACGAAGGAAATTCAATCGCATCGGCCAGGTCCATCTCCGGATCCAAGAGCAGCGCGCGGGCGTTCAACACCCCGACGATGGTGTCCGGTGTTTCGTCGTACATCGGCAGCCGGCTGTGTTTGAGCTGCCGCGCCGCTGCAATCATTTCCTCCAATGGCAGATCATCAGGGATCGCCGCCATCTGTGTGCGTGGTTTCATCACGTCCTTGGCCGTCTGACGGTCCAGACCGACGATCTGCAGAATGATTTCCTTTTCCGAGCGCGCGAGTGTTCCCTGTTGAAATGCCAGTTCGAGCAATTCCTGGTAATCCTCGTCCGACATCACCGTCTGCGGCTTGATGGCCCGGGGCACCGCCACGTGCAAAATCGCGCTGTCGAGCTGCTGGGCGATGCGCCGGAACGGACCGGTGAATTTCTGCATGAAAAACATTGGCCGCGCCACCCGTAATGACCACAATTCCGGCGCACGGACGGCCAGCGTTTTCGGGGCCACTTCGCAGCCCACCAAAATCAGCACCAGCCGCAAGAGGGCCCGGGCGATGATGGCCATGTCGCGGGCCGAGGACACATGAGCGGGATTATGCAAGCCGTTGGGGTTGACGAAAT
>JAQGPB010000416.1 GCA_028293265.1 Pedosphaera sp.
ATTTCGGTTTTGAAGTCATCGCGACCAAGGCACATTCAAAATTTCCCGTTCAGTGTCCAGCCTTTCCTGTCCCGGCGGTGAATGTCGGCGCACCATGCCGGACCAACAACGGGGCACGGAAGCCTGGCCGACTTCAGCGGAGCGCGGGTCTGTGACCCGCAGCAACGGGGTGACGACGGGCACGCACGAATCAATCCAGCGCGCAACGGCTTTCGGGCGTGCTGCGGGTCACAGACCCGCGCTCCGGCGGAGGTCTTGTGGTACCGCCGAGATGCACCCGTGAATACCCTGATAACAGGTGGAAAATGCAGCCGCCGACGCGAGGAGACGTATCTCAATGTAGGAATATCCGCCCCAGTCCGCCTCGTCACCTCGGCGGCTACGTCATGTCTCTTACGTCAACTTTGCCAAGGCATCCTTCACCGCGTCGAAATTCGGCAGATCTTTCGGCGTCGGTGTCTGTTCGCTGTAACGGATCACGCCCTGTTTATCAATGACGTATGCGGCGCGCGCCGAGGTGTCGCCCACGCCCGCCAGCATCGGAAACACAACGTCATACGCCTTGGTGGTTTCCTTGTTCAAATCGCTCGCCAGTGTGATGCTGATTTTTTCCTTCTGCGCCCAGGCTTCCTGCGCGAACGGGCTGTCCACGCTCACGCCGATGACTTCGGCGTTCATGCCGGTGTAGGCGTTCATGCCGGCGCTGATTTCGCACATTTCCTTGGTGCAAACGCCGGTGAAAGCGAGCGGGAAGAACAGCACGACGGTGTTCTTTTTGCCGAAATTGTTGGAAAGTTTCACATCCACGAGGCCGGAAGCCTGCTTGGACTTGAGGGTGAAATCGGGAGCTTTGGTGCCGACAGATAGTGCCATAGTTTTATTTGGTTTAGTTTAAATGCAAATCGCGGTTCGACCTGCCTTGTATTTATAGTTGCCCGTTACATCAGTGTCAAATGAACCTTGCCTCTGTTTGATTTGCCTTCGAATTTTTCAGAGCGCCGCGAGCACTTCCGCCGCGTGTTCCGCCGGCTTCACTTTCGGCCAGATTTTTTTGATCTTTCCATCCGGTCCGATGAGAAATGTCACGCGGTAAGTTCCGGTATATTTGACTCCCATGAAAACCTTGGGTCCCCAAACGCCATAAGCATCCACAATTTTCTTGTCCTCGTCGGCGAGCAGCGTGAAGGGCAGTTTGTATTTTTCCACGAACTTGTCGTGGGCTTTCACTTTGTCCGTGCTCACGCCCAACACGACCGCGCCGGCTTTTTTGAAACCGTCCCAGTGATCCCGGAATGCGCACGCCTCCTTGGTGCAGCCCGGCGTGTCGTCCTTGGGATAAAAGTAGAGGATGACATTCTGTCCCTTGTAATCGGAGAGCGAAATCTTGCCGCCGCCATTCGTCGCCACCGTGAAAGCGGGCGCCTTGTCGCCTTCCTTCAGTTTCAGTTCAATTTCCGCAGCCATGATGATTTGACTTTGATCGACTCGAAGATTGATTTCAATCCTTTTGACAAGCTCCATTTTAATCCGCACTCCGAATTCCGCACTTCACTGCTCCGCCTTCGGCAAGCTCCTGGGACTGGCGCTTAATTGTCGCATGCCGTCATAGATGTAAAGCAATCCTGAAACGCCGGTGCAGACCGCCGCGGACAGAGTCCAGTACGGCAGCCATCGTTCGTCCCACTTCAACAATATCCAGAGCACCATGATCATCTGGAGCACCGTGGCTACCTTGCCCAAAATCCGTGGACGCACGGTCACCTTGCCGCATATCATCATGATCACCCCCGATCCAATCAGCAGAATCACGTCCCGGCTGATGATGGTGGCCGTCACCCAGAGCGGGATCCGATAAAAGTTGAGGTGCGCCGGGCTGTGCAGGCTCAGCAATACCACGCCCGAGACCAGCAGCAATTTGTCACCCAGCGGATCGAGGATCGCCCCCAGTTCGCTTTTTTGGTTGTAGTGCCGCGCGATGTAGCCATCCACCCCGTCGAGCACCGACGCAATCGCAAAGCAAAGCAGGCCGGCCACCCGATGAATCTCCTGGCCGGTCTTGTAATAATACAGGATTTCCACAATGAACACCGGTATCAGCAAAATGCGCGCGATGGTGACTTTGTTGGCTGTGGTCATACCTGTGGCGCTATATTCCGGCGTTGGCACGCTTGTTGTCAAATCATCTCCATGACAGGGCAAGCCAAGCTGCGGACTCCCGTTATGAATCAACGAACGATGCATTGGAGGCCCAGGCAGTAGCCGTACCCTCCCCCCCTCGAAAAAAGGCGGAAAGAGCGGAAAGAGCGGAAACAGCAGGAAAAACGGGCCTTTGGGGAGAGTGTGGAATGCGGAATGGGGAGGGGCAGACCGGTGGCCTGGGTGGGGGCAAATGCGTGCTTTGCTTTATTGGCGCGTTCATTGGCGGTTTATAAGCTTGTTGTTTGGGCGATCAAATGCAACTTGTATGCCTCCGGTCCGCCTGGTTACCTCGGTGGCTTCGCAGGCTGAACTGACTGGCGGCGGGACGCCGCCGTCACTCGCAGGCGGGGATGTCCGCGCCACCGAGGATGGGCATCGGCCCGACCTCTGGGCGAAATCTTATCAAACACCTTGGACATAGGCTGTCCAAGGTTTGGAATTATTTTTCGCGTTCAGACCCCTTAAGGGAAAATTAGCCTCCCCGTTGACTCATTGATAAAAGACACCGGGGGTTCTGAGTAAGCTGGTCATTTCAGACTCATCTTCCGGTCTGCAACTGTTCATATGTTTTTGGGTGTTCGCTGGCGAGACTAAAC
>JAQGPB010000432.1 GCA_028293265.1 Pedosphaera sp.
GCGATTTCTTTTTTGGTCAGGCCCTTGCGTTCTTCGGTGATGAGAGAAGGAACGCTGGTGATGTTGCCGCCGCGGGCGGGGATTTCAGAAACGGGTGAACTCATATTAATAAAGGTGGTGGTTAAGAATTAAATCAAAGTTTGCGTAATCCGGCCGCGACGTTGGTCTGGACCTTCTCGACGATTTCCTTGACCTTGAAAGTCAGGCCGTCGCACTTGTTGATGCCGCGAATTTTCGGATCGCCGTAGCGCGCGCGCAGCAGGCCGGCGAGCTGGCCGTAGCCATAGAGCCCTTCGTCGTTCATTTCGACGACCAGGACGTGGTTGAAGCCGGAGAAAATATTTTCGAGGCCGTTCGGCAGCGGGTTGATGTGCTTGATGTGGATCGAGGAGACGCTGTCCCCGGCGGCGCGGGCGCGGTCCACGGCTTCCTTGATCGGGCCCTCGGTGGAACCCCAGCCGACGAGCAATACATTTCCCTCGGAGGGGCCGAAAATTTTCGGCGTCGGCAGCGACGCACCCAGGGCCTGCAATTTTTTGCGGCGCTTGGCGGTCATCTGCGTATGCAATTTGGGCGAACCGGTCGGATGGCCCAGTTCGTCATGCTCCAGCCCGGTGGCGATGGGATATTTGCCGCTCATGATGCGGGTGCCGGGCGCGACGTGGTGCGTGATGCCGTCCACGGCGGCGAGGTCATAGGGCTTGTGATCGGGAATAGGGCTGAGGTCGGGCGAAATGTCCTGGCAAACTTTTTCCAGATTTGGCTCGGTGAAGGCTTCGATGCGCGTGGCGATGGCCTGGTCGGTGAGCATGATGACCGGGACGCTGTATTTGCGGGCGATGTTGACGGCTTCAATCGCCATGTAGAAACAATCCTCGACGTTGGCCGGGGCGATGACGACGCGCGGGGAATCGCCGTGGCCGCCGAAGCAGGCGATGTTGAGGTCGGATTGCTCTACGTTGGTCGGCATGCCCGTGGAGGGGCCGCCGCGTTGAACGTCCACGATGACCAGGGGCATTTCTGCCATGACCGCCCAACCGAGGGCCTCGGTCTTGAGCGAGATGCCGGGGCCGCTGGAGCCGGTGACGGCGACGCGACCGGCGTAACTCGCGCCGATGGCCATGGAGACTGCGGCGATTTCGTCTTCGGTCTGCACGAATGTGCCACCGTACTTGGGGAGTTCGCGGCGAAGCAGTTCCATGATGTCCGACCAGGGCGTGATGGGATAACCCGCGCCGAAACGCACGCCGGCGGCGAGCAGGCCGTAGCCGAGCGCTTCATTGCCGTTCATCACCACTTGGAGGCCGTCCTTTTTCTGGCTGTCAACAAACTTGAAAGTTTCGACCACGTTGCCGAGCGAATGGCTGTAACCGGCATGAAACGCGGCGAGCGCGTTGTTCAAGATGCTCGGGTCCTTGCCGGTGAAACGTTCGCCAATCAATTTTTCCAGCTTGGGGACGTTCAGGTCGAACATTCTGGCCACGAGGCCGAGCGTGTAAATATTTTTGCCCTTGTCCTTGGCGGTGCCGCCAATCGCCTCGACCGTCAATCCGGAAATCGGCACGCCGACGTGATGATATTCCTTGGACCATTCGGGCTTGGGTTCGACGTGGTCGGAATCATACAGCACGATGCCGCCTTTTTTGAGCGAGCCGATGTGGTCTTCGTAGGAATGCTGGTAAAAGGCGAGCAGGACGTCCGCCTCGTCGCCGGAACTGAGGACTTCCCCGGAGCCGATGCGCACTTGGAAGATGGAGGGGCCGCCGGAGATGGTCGCCGGAATGGTCATGTGGGTCATGACTTCCTGTTCGCTGCGGCCGGCCAACCGGGCCAGGAAACCGCCGATGGCCTGGATGCCGTCCTGGGAATTGCCCGCGATGCGGATGACGGCTTCGGAAACTTTGGAGACCTTGGGGGTGCCGCCGGAGGGCTGGGCGGTCAATGTTGCTTCGCTCATGAAAAGAAATGTTAATTTTTTACTGACTGTTAGGCAAAACCGCCGCGTTAACTGTTTTTGCAGCTACGCGGCTTCATTGCAGCATTACACTATCACTACGGCTAAACCCGCGCAATGCTAAACTAGAACTCTATGGGGCTGATTATGAGCAACTTGTGCAAAATCGGCTTTTGGGCTTGGAAGGCAAAGGCAGCTAAATTAGATTTGCTAATTTAATTGGCATTGAGGATTAACCGGCTATGTTAAGCTCCAAGTATCAACATCCAAGCTCCAAAGCCCGCACCTAACTTTAATTTTCAGCGAGTGGTGCTTGGAGATTGGTTATTCTCTGGATGTTGGAACTTGGGTGCTTGGAGCTTTGCCGGCGTCCGGCATCCGCTTCAGGAAAAACCGCAACCCCTCCGCCACGCCATGTCCCTGTGGCAGCTCGCTGACGAAACCGCCCTGGCCGCGCACGGCTTCCTTGACGGCGGCGATGGCATTGACCGGCGCCACGAGAAATCGTGCATAGTCCTGGTGCAACATCGGCAGGTCGTTCAAATGATCCCCGGCGGCGAGAGTGTGATCCGCGTGAATTTCCAATCGGCGGCAGATTTCCGCGAGCGCGCTGCCTTTGTTGTAAGTCGCGTGGCAAAAGCGCGCATAGACGTCGTTGCGGACGACTTTCAAGTTGGGCACTTCCTGGCAATATTCCTCCATGTAATCATGGATGGCGTCGGCGTCGCCGTTGTTGCCCGCCAGCAGGCAGAAGGGCGAATAGGCATCTTCGTAAATGGTGGCGTCGAAACGCGATTCGACCCAACTGACCAGGCGGGGCAGATCGGCGCGGACACGCGTGAAGAGTTGTTCGTGGTCCCGATGACAGGCGAGGTTCCAGTCGTGCCAGCCGACATATTGCGAATCCTTGTGGCAATGGATTTCGCGCTCCACGAGCACGAGGTAATCGGGCTTGACGGAAATCTGCGAACGCGCGAGGGCTTCCATCAGGCCGGACATGTCGCGGCCGGTGTTGATGACCCACTTCGCGCCGCCGGCCTGCAATTCGCCGATGAGAAGTTGGAGATGTACCGGGATGGGCGGGTTCTCGAATTCGGCAAACAGGGTGCCGTCAAAATCGGTCGAGATTAGTTTTATGGGCAAAGTCATTGCGACGATTACTTTCGTGCGATACCGTAACTTGTCAAAAGCTTATTATGCCCGCGCTCCAAGAGCAATACGATGATGCAATGTTTGATTTCAGCATGGCGGATTTCGATGCCGCCATCGTGAAGTTGAAGGCGGTGCTGGCGCAGGACCCGGACCACTTCGACGCCCAGCTATCGCTCGGCATGGCTTATTATCGCAAGGGCGATTACGCCGCCGCCATCGTGGAAGGTCACAAGGCGGAGAAACTGCGGCCCAACGAGCAACTGGTGCATACCAATTTGTCGTTGTTTTATATGCGGAGCGGTGACAAAAAAACTGCGGAACATCACGGCTTGCAGGCGCGCATCGCTTCCTGGAAAGGGAACATGGCCCCCCCTGGCCGCGCGCCAGTGCCCGAGTCGGAACTGGAAATGGCCAAACCCAAACCGCCGCCCGTCAAGGTGGACCAAAAATTTCCCGAAATGCCTGGAAGAAAAAAACGAATTTATGAAATCCGCCTACGAACTCGCCATGGAACGCCTGAGCAAGGCGTCTCCCACCGTAAAACTGACCGACAAACAGAAGCAGGAACTGGCAGAAATTGATTCCAAGTACGCCGCTAAAATCGCCGAGCGGGAATTGCTCGTCCGGGATGAACTGAAGAAAGCCTCGGCGAAGGGTGACATGGAGGCGATGGAGCAATTGGAGAAACAGTTGATCAGCGACCGCAAATCGCTCGGAGCGGAGAAAGAGGAAAAGAAGGAAAAATTGCGCCAGACCAAGGCGTGAACGAGCAGTCATGCTTGACATCTCTCTTCTGTTTAACGAGACTGTTAAACATGAAGACTGCCAGTGTTCGACAAATTCAGCACCATTTTCGCGACGTGCTCGCCTGGTTGAAGGATGGCGAAGAAGTTGAAATCACCAGCAACCGGCGTGTGGTGGCGCGGTTGATGCCGCCTCAACGACCCAGGTCACGCAAGGCCAAGCGGCCTGATTTCGCCGCGCGACTGAAGCAAATTTGCGGGGACATGCCGCCGCTGACCTATAACCCGTTGGTGCGTGAACGGGAAGATTCGCGATGGTAGTTTATCCAGATACCAGTTTTCTGATGGCGCTCTACGTAGTCCAAGCAGATTCAACCCGCGCACTGGCTTATATGCAGAGGTCAACGGATTCCCTGCCCTTTACTCCACTTCATCGCCACGAATTGCGCAATGCCATCCGGCTTTGTGTGTTTCGGAAAGAAATCAACGGCGACACCTGTCGTCGGGCATTGCGAGAAAATGAAAACGATCTTGCAGAGGGCATCCTTTCACATGCGCCGATAGCTTGGACAGATACTTTGCAGAAGGCGGAAGAACTTGGTTCGGCCCACACTGAATCAATGGGGATTCGAAGCCTTGACCTTTTTCACATTTCCTGCGCACTGCAATTGAAGGCAAACGTGTTCATTACTTTTGACGGACGCCAACGAGAATTGGCCGAGAGAGTTGGAATGAAGACCAGATTCTAAACAGAAGGCCAACACTTTGCTTTGCGCATCAGTGTCGGCATGCACTTGGGAACTCGGTCAGGCGGCAAAGAGAAGCAGGCAGATAAAGGTCGTGGCTGCCAGCAGCAGACCGCCGGCGATCACCAATCCCCACGCACTCGAGGTCGAGGCTTCCGTGTGGTTGGCCGGCACCAGAACGGCGGTCACCATCTTCCGGCCATGTCTCATTGCTTTGGCAGTAATTGCAATCATGGCCATTGGGAAGCACTTCTCAGACCAATTTGCCGGCCGACGTCCTGAATGAAACGCACAAGTTGTTTTTAACGAACAACTTACGAAAATTATCCTGACAACGTCCCTCAAAAACGAAACTTGACTTGAAATTGGCTAAAACCGCCGAATTGTCCAATAAGTGCCTAAAACTGGCACATAGAATATTCATTTGCCCGCCGCACCGCGTTGCCAAAGCTCGAAGTGATAGAGCGCCACGACCACGAGGGAGTGGCGAATTTTTCCCGTTGCGACCAGGCGGGGAATTTCAGCCACCGGCACGAGGCGCGTGATCAAATCCTCGCCGTGGTCCCACTCGACGGGATGCTTTAGCTGGCAATTCTGCACCCAGAGCGTGAAGCAAACGTTGCTCATGATGGCCGGGTTGGGAAAAATCTGGCCGATGATCCGCGGTTGTTCGCCCTCGTAACCGGTTTCCTCGCGCAACTCGCGGATGCCGCCAGCGGCGGGCGAAGCGTCCTTGGCATCCAGCATTCCGCCGGGGATTTCCAGTTCCACCGTGTCCGAGCCGTGGCGATATTGCTCGATCATCACCAGTTGGTGGTCGGGCGTGGTGGCGATGACATTCACCCAGTTGACCGAATCAATCACGTAAAAGTCGTGGGCCTTCCCGGTGCGCGGTGAAATCTTCGCATCCGAACGGATCGTGAAGATGCGAAAATCGCCGGCAGGCTTGGAGCCGGTTTTTTGCCAGGGGCGAATCACGAGAAAGTGGGGAGTGCGGAATGCGGAGTGCGGAGTGAAAGCAATCGAACTGCGCGGCGCGGCTGACTTGATGTTCGATTGTTCATGGTCTTAACCATTTCACAGTCCTTTTTCTTTCGCGGCCCAGCCTTGTTTCATGAGGTTGAGCAGATGGCTCATTGCGTCCTCGTAAGTTTTGTCTTTTTGTTCCGCGAGCTGCCGCGCGCGCTTGTCCAATTGCGACGCCATCTCCAGCGACTTTTCCGCCGGGCAACCCAGCCGGGTCAGCAGCTCCGCAAGCTGGTTCAGCTCGCTCATGCGATTTCAATTCACTTTACTGAATCGGCCGGAACAATTTTCACACTTTCAACACCGACGCGGCTCAAGGGCTTGCTCTTCTCGCCGCCGTTGCTGTTGGCCGTGGGGCTGTCGCCGATCTTGCCGAGCACATCATCGCCCGTGATCAATTTGCCGAACGCCGTGTATTGGCGGTCGAGGAAACGCGCGTCCCCCAGGCAGATGAAAAACTGGCTGCCCGCCGAATCAGGATTCTGCGAACGCGCCATGGACAATACGCCGCGCACGTGGGGTTTTTCGTTGAATTCCGCCTTCACGCGATGGCCGGGACCGCCCGTGCCCCAATGTGCTTCCTTGGACGCGTCCTTCGTCAATGGATCGCCGCCCTGGATCATGAAACCTTTTACGATCCGATGGAACGCCGTCCCATCGTAAAAACCCTGGTTTGCCAGGGTCTTG
>JAQGPB010000494.1 GCA_028293265.1 Pedosphaera sp.
AGCTGATTAATCTGCATGGCCGGGATTTCGCCATTGAGCCGCGCGCCATGACGATGACGCCCGAAGCGGGCGGTGGCCAGCACGGTTTGAGCTTTGATGATTACGGACGGCGTTTCACCTGCAACAACAGCGATCACATTCGTCTGTTCATGTATGATGATCATTACGCCGCGCGCAATCCATTTTACACCATGCCCACCCCGCTGGTGAGCATTGCGGTGGATGGGCCGGCGGCGGAAGTTTTTCGCATCAGTCCTGACGAAGCGTGGCGGGTTGTCCGCACGCGTTGGCGGGTCGCGTCGCTGGTGTCGGGGCCGGTGGAAGGCGGAGGGCGGGCTTCGGGTTATTTCACGGGAGCAACCGGCATCACCCTTTATCGCGGCGATGCCTTTCCGAAGGAATTTCTCGACAATGCATTCATCGGCGAATGCGCGGGCAACCTGATCAGCCGCAAAATTCTTTATCCGCATGACATCGGGTTGGAAGCAAAACGGGCTGCGGACGAACAGAACGTGGAATTTCTGGCGTCCACCGACAACTGGTTTCGTCCGGTGCAATTTGCGAACGCGCCGGACGGCACGCTCTACGTCATTGACATGCATCGCGAAATCGTGGAGCACCCGTGGTCGTTGCCGGACAATCTGAAGAAGCTGCTGGACTTGAACAGCGGCAGCGAATGCGGGCGCATTTTCCGGATCGTGCCGGATGGCTTCAAGCGACCCAAATTGCCACGATTGGACAAGGCCGGCGCGCGCGAGCTGGTGGCGGAATTGGAAAGCCCGAACGGCTGGCATCGCGACACCGCCGCGCGGCTGCTCTATGAACGGCAGGATAAATCTGCGGTGCCGTGGTTGGTCAAGCTGTAGGAAAACTCCAAATCCGCACTGGGGCGAATCCACGCGATGTATGCGCTGGATGGTTTGGAGGCATTGAAAGAGGCGCAGGTGCTGCGCGGCATGAGTGATGAGGAACCATGGGTGCGCGTTCATGCGGTCAAGTTGTCTGAAAAAGTTTCCGGGAGTTCGGCCCAGAAAATATTTGAGCGGGTTGCACAATTGAGCGCCGACCCTTCCAATCTGGTGAGATATCAGGTTGCATTCACGCTTGGAGAATTCGAGGGCGACAAGACGAAGGCGCTGGCGACCATTGCCCGTCGTGATGCCGCCAGCCCGTGGATTCAAGCGGCGGTGTTGAGTTCGTTGGCAAGCGGGGCGGGGGATGTTTTCGCCGAACTGTCGCATGATGCGGAGTTTGGGGTGTCGAAACCGGGGCAGGAGTTTTTGCGCCAACTGGTGTCGTTGGTAGGTGTGAGGAATGACCGGAAGGAGGTGGCGCAGGTCATCGCGTTTATTGTCAGGGTGAACGAACCGGCGCTGGCATTTTCGCTCGTGCGGGCCCTGGGTGACGGCTTGAAGCGTGGGAATGGGAGTTTGCGGCAAGCGGACTCGGGAGGTGATTTGAAAATGGTTTTTGCCAAGGCGGAGAAGCTGGTCGGGGATGAAAAAGCCGACGAGGCCGCGCGGTTGGAAGGCATTCAGCTTCTGGGTTTGTCCAGCTATGAAACTTCGGGCGCAATTCTGGTTCCACGGCTTAAATCCGGTGAAACACCAGCTATTCAGATGGCGGCCGTCTCCACTTTGGCGCATTTTTCCGGACCGCAAATCGGCACGGATTTGATCGCGAATTGGGCTGGTTTTCCGCCGCGCGTCAAGAGCCAAGCCATTGGGGTGCTGCTTGCGCGACCGGAGCGCGCGATCATTTTGCTCAAGGCCATCCAGGCGGGCGGGATTCAACCAAACGACCTCACGACGGCGCAGGCCAAATTTTTGCGGAACCATGGGGATGCAAATGTGCGGCAGCTTGCCTTGCAGGTCTTGGGTGCGACACCACCGAACAAATTGCAGGCGGTAGTGGACAGTTTCCAGCCGACGTTGAGCCTTGCGGGCGATGCAGCCGCTGGACGGAAAATCTTTGAGCAACGGTGCGTCTCGTGTCATCGGCTGGGCGGGATGGGTTTTGCGGTGGGGCCGGACCTGGTTTCGGCCAAGAGCAATGGCAAGGAGAAGCTGCTCGTGAGCATTCTGGACCCGAGCCGGGAAGTCGCGCCGCAATACATGGCTTTCAACATCGAGACGAAAGACGGGGAGAGTTACGTGGGCATCATTGCCAATGAAGCCACGGCGAGCGTCACCGTGCGGCAGGCATACGGCAAGGAGGACGTCATTTTGCGGTCGAACATGAGAGGCATGAAAAGCCAGAGCCAATCCTTGATGCCGGAGGGATTGGAAGCGGGAATGAAACCGCAAGACCTGGCCAATTTGCTGGAATTTATTTCGACCGCCAATGCCGACAAGTGACAGACGAATTGTGACTTGATGGACGACGCCGAAATCAAGATAGATATTGATTTGTGGCGGGAAGTCTTCGGCGTTAGAGTGTGGGGATGACAAAGAGTGTACTCCCTTTATTAGCAGCAATGGCATCGTGTGTGTGTGTTTTGACGGGGTGTCAATCGCCCAAGGCACAACCTGTTTCCGCGAGCATTGTGGCGCCATCCACCAGAAACAATTGTTATAGTTTGCTGCATCAACTCCTGGACGAAGAAAAGGATGTGAGCATGCTGCGCTTCATCAAGCGGGAACATTCTGATGTCAAGATACTGGTCAAGAAAATTGCCGCTGACTGCGGCATCGGATCGAAGCAGTTGGAGGAATTGGCCAAACATGATCCTTCAATCAAGCTCGACGAAATCGGACTGCCAGCAGGGGAAATGGCCACGCGCGATGCAATTGGTTCAACAAAGAAAAAGGCATTGTTGGGAGAATCTGGCCATGAATTCGAGCTGACGCTGCTTTTGACCCAGACCGAGGCGTTGAACTATGCCTGGCACCTGGCAAAGGTCGCCGGCGAACATGAGCCGCAACCCGAGAACGCCCGCGCGCTCACAGTCATCAGTGAAAACATGAAGAATCTTTATCAGGAGGTGTTCGTGATGTTATTGTCGAAAGAAGGCCCTTCGATTACGAATGCCACTGTGGCGCGTCCATCGCAGGCGGTCCATTAATGCCCCACTGCGGCGGATTCGGTAAGCGCGGCGACAAGCGAGTCGGGATCCCATGGGCCGTTGTGACGCAGGCCGTTGGTGAAGAACGTCGGCGTGCCATTTACGCCGCTGCGGACGCCGATTTGGAAATCCTGGCGGATGCGGTCGCGATAGGCGCCGGATTCGATCTCCAAGAACACTTGACGGGCGTCCAGCCCGAGTTGCACGGCATATTGCGCGAGATTTTCATCTTCCAAGGCGTCTTGATTTTCGTAGAGAATGTCATGCATTTCCCAAAAGCGGCCCCGCTTGCCAGCGGCCTCGGCGGCCTCGGCGGCGTGTTCCGCGTGGGGGTGGATGTTGGCGAGGGGAAAATTGCGGAAGACGAAGCGCAACCGATCTCCCAATGCCGCCTGCACCGTTTTAACGGCCGGATAGGCCGCGCCACAGGCGGGACATTCGTAATCTCCATATTCGACCAGGGTCAATGGGGCGTCGAGAGGCCCTTGGATATGGTCGCGTTTGCTGACAGGAACGGCGAGGGTCGCCGGTTCAAAATTTTCTTCAGATATTCGTTTCATTTTGCCACCTCTGCTTTCTGCCCAGTCTCATTTTCTTTTCCTTTTTGTTTCAAGTCTTCCAGCGCGGACAAGATTCCCGCCGCGCCGGGGTTCACCCCGATGGGCGAAACATAGCTCCAGTAGATGTTGCCGTCCGTGTCCAGCACGAAGAGCGCGCGTTCGCAGACGCCTTCGCCCTGGCGATAGACGCCGTAGTTTGTCGCCACCTCACCTTTTGGCTCGAAGTCAGACAACAGTGGAAAGTGGAGCTTGCGGTCGTAGGCGAACGCCGCGTGACACCAGGCGCCATCCACGGAAATCCCGAGCAGTTCGGCGCCGTGAGCCTGGAACTCAGGCAGGATTTCGTTGTAAAGCGCCATCTGGTCGCCACAAACCGGGCTCCAATCGGCGGGGTAGAATGCCAGTATGACCGGACGGCCGCGAAAATCCGTCAGGGTGACCAATTGGTCGGGGGTGCTGCGCAGGTTGAAATCGGGCGCCACTGTGCCTGGCGGCAGCGCCGCGGGGCGATGGGGTTGGGGATACATGCGATCAAAACATGTCTGGGTCTTTTTGTCCATAAAATGCCTTTTTTCTGAACAGGTTCTGGCAGGAACTCCACTGCTCTAACAGTACCATTAATGCGGTTTGGCGATTGTTCAAATAATAATTGCGGGTATCAGGCCGCAGGACAGGAAAAGGCTGGTGCGCAAACTTAACAGATTTGGTGAGAAACTCCGCGCCGTTTGAGAAGCTCCAAGCGTCCAAGCTCCAAGCACCAGAGAATAACCAAGCTCCAAGTTCCAATGGGCGGCATGGGGCTTGCTGGACCAAATGGTTGAGGGTTGAAGGTGGGATAAGCGCTGATTTAGCGAGAAACTCCGCCCCGAAGGGGTTGAGGGTTGAGGGCCGAGCGACGGGCGGGACGCCCGCTCCACACTCCCGCGAACCACGCGGCCTGAACCCCGACATACTCTATTTTGAGCATTCATGAAACTTACTTTACCAGAGGGGATCTTGGAAAATGAAACCTACGGTAGGTTTGACACGTTTTTTTATTTGGATGAATCTTTGTGAAA
>JAQGPB010000527.1 GCA_028293265.1 Pedosphaera sp.
GCAATGTCATTGAGAAGGGACTGGGGGGTGGCTTTGTCGTTCATACACAACATATATGCGTAAAACATATATAAAGGCAACAAAAAAAATCCGGAAAATCAAGTTTCAAGAATTTTGTCCTGCACCCGGGTCCAATTGCCCTGCCAAATTGAGCTTGCATTAGTCAGGAACATAGGAGTATCTTGCCCCTAACAGACCCCCAGTTATGAATGAAACCAAGCGAAAGCTGCATCCCGGCGTCGTTCTGAAATTTAACAATCATAATAACGCGTTTACTCTGATTGAGTTGCTGGTGGTCATCGCCATCATCGCGATTTTGGCTGGCCTGCTCCTGCCGGCTCTGGCCAAGGCCAAGGCCAAGGCGCAGCAAATCCAGTGCATCAACGATCTCAAACAGATTGAACTGGGCATGGCGATGTATCTGGACTCCAACAACAGTATTTTCCCGGACTGCGCTTCGCGGAACACCTATGGTTTCCAGAAAACCGACTGGATTTACTGGCGCATCAACCTGCCCGCATATCCCGTCCAAAACAGCCCCATCGTAGCGTATGTGGGCAGCCACCTGGGCACCAGCAACCTCTTTCGTTGTCCCGCGGACAAGAGCGACAAGGAAAGGATCGCCACAGCAGACGGGAACGGCCCTTATTTTTACAGTTACAGCATGGCCAGCTACGTTGACGGCAACAACATTGATCATGGCGTGACGTCCATCACCAGCCTGGCCGCCCACTTCCATTCAACCGACATCAAAAACCCGGCCAGCAAGATCATGTTCGCCGAGGAGCAAACCTCCACCTCCATAGCCGGCGAGGTTTCCAACAGCACCGGAACCATCATTGATGACGGCCGTTGGGTGGTTACGGGCAGCGATTATCTCACCAGCCGTCACAACAAGAAGGGTGATGTGGGATTTGCGGACGGCCATGTCGCGGCGATTACCTGGCAGCAGGCCGCTTTGCCGATCAATTCCCAGGCAGACGCTTACCAGTAAACTTGCGGTTGCAGGCTGGCTGGCGCCGGCGGCCTTGGCTTATACGCTCATGCGATGAAAACTTTGATGTGGCTCATCCCGATGGCGGCCTTGACGCTGCTGGGATGTCATAAGAATTCCAACCCACAAGCGCCGCCGACGCCAGAAACCGGCGCGGATGCTTCGGCGCCTGCCCCGGCTCAAGCTGCCGACGCGCAAACGCCAAACACGCCTCCAGCCCCGTCCCCAGCCGTGGCCGCGAATGCGGAGAACAAGCCGCGCGAGAATGTAAACGGCGAGGTGAACGCGTTCTTGACCCAGCAATTGCGCATTTTTATCCAGCAGAACAACCGGATGCCGCAGAGCTTCGCCGAGTTCGCGCGGGCGCGGCTGGACAGCCTGCCCCATGCGCCCGAGGGCCAAAAATGGGTGATTGACACCTCCACCCAGGAGGTCAAAGCCGTTGCGGCCAAATAGCCGGTTGCGCGTGGTTCGTGTTCAATGGCAACAGGTCCTTTTCGGGGGTTTCCCGATGGGGACTCTGCTCCCGATGAAGCTTCAAATCGGGGATTCACCCCCATTGGAGTTTTCAGCCCAGCCATGCCATCTTATCCCCGCATGGGCGTACAACACCGCCATGCATGAATGAAAGAGCCGCCGACCCGTATTCGTAACAAGAGCGCACGATGAAAAAGGGCCTTGCATGTCTCTTCAAATCGTTCTCGGTGGAACTGCCGGTTTACGCGGTGCTGGTGGTGGCTTATTTTTTTCTCGTGCTGCACTTCCTGGGCGGCTGGCTTTACGATCTTTTCAAAAATGATCGCCGCTGGTATGCCGTCTTGGCCCTCCTCCTGATTGTGGCCCAGGGTGTCGTGCTGGAATCGCTCACCCGTGCCCTGCTGAATTTGATCCGGCGAAACCGGGAGGATTGACATGGACTTCCCGATTTCCCAAACCCACATCAGCCCGGTTTACCTCGTGGCCATCGGATTCATTGTCGGAGTGCTGGGCGGTTTTTTTGGCGTGGGCGGAAGTTTCCTCGTCGGACCGGCGCTGTTCGGCGTGGGTGTGCCGATGAACTTCGTGGTCGGCACCGACCTCGCGCACATCGTCGGCAAATCCATCGTGGCCGCCCGCAAGCATCGCACGCTCGGCAATATTGACCTGCGGCTGGGCGGCATCATGGTCATCGGCACCATCGCCGGCGTCGAGACCGGCGCGCAGTTCATCCAGCAGCTCAAACGCACCGCGCACATTGATATCGTCGTCGGCGTCAGTTTTATTTTCATCATGATCGGGATCTCCGCCTTCATGGCCTGGGAAGGCTGGCGCACCTGGCAGCTACGCCGCCGCGAGGGGAAAGCGGCCGCACGGGCGGGGAAACGCGCCCGCAAAAGCGATGTCTCCGCTTTCGACCATATCGCCAAAAAAATCCAGAGCTTCGGCCTGCCGCCGCACCTCAGCCTGCCTGCCTCGGGCATCGAACGGATTTCGCTCTGGTCCATCATTCTCGTCGCCTATGTCGGCGGACTGTTCAGCGGTTTCCTCGGCGGCGGGGCCGGCTACATCCGCATGCCGTCCATGATTTATCTGCTGGGGATTCCGACCCACATCGCCGTGGGCACGGACTTGTTTGAAATCATCATCTCGGCCGGCTACGGAACATTTACGCATGCCCTGAAGGGGAATGTTGACATCCTCATTGCGTTGGTGATGCACACCGGCGCAGCCATCGGTGCGCAAATCGGCGCGACGCTCACCCAGTATTTTGCCGGGCCGCGCATCCGGCTGGCTTTCATCCCGCTGCCATTGATTGGCGCCTTTATCATCTTGCACGGCCTGCTGACCGGCCATCCCGCCAAATGAAACCGGGGAACTAACATGAAATTTCTGATCTGTAGCGACGGCTCGGGACCGGCGGAGAACGCCACGCGCCTTGGCGCTCTCATCGCGGCCGCCTGCCACGCGGAAGTCACATTGCTGGGCATTGTGGAAAGCCCCGGCAAAACCGACGCCATTCTTGACGCCCTCCGGCGCGGGCTGCAATTGCTTGAAGAAAAAAAAGTTCGCGCCGAACTTGTCACCATCACGGGCGAGCCGATTGCGGAAATAGTGAAGCGCACCGGGCAGGAGCCGTTTGACCTGGTGATCATCGGCGCGGCGCGCAAAGGGGCGCAGGGACTTTTCTGGATTTCCTCGAAGGCCTACAAGATCATCAAGAGCATTCATCCGCCGGTGCTGGTGGTGCAGGAAAAGACCGCCGCCATCCGACACATCCTCATCTGCACGGGCGGCCGGAAATACATCGCCAACGCCGTGAAGCTGACCGGCCTGATCGCCCGCGGCATGCAGGCCAGTGTCAGCTTGTTTCACGTCTTGCCGGAGCCGCCAGCCCTTTACTCCGGCCTGAGGCGCCTTCAAGTCAATGTCGAGGCCATGCTCAATTCCAAGTCCGAGCTGGGCCGCAATCTCCGCGAGGAAAAACAGATTCTCGAAGAACTGGGCGTGCCGATTGAAATCAAGCTCCGCAAAGGTTCGGTCCTGGCCGAAATTTGCCGGGAAATTCAAACTGGCAATTATGATCTCGTCGTCACCGGTTCTTCGCTCAGCCGCGGGAACTTGCGCACCTACATCCTCGGCGACATCACCCGCGAAATCGTCAACCGCGCCCATTGCGCCGTGCTCGTCGTCCGCGCTGGCGATGGCCACGAAAGCATCCTCCAAAGCCTGACCGGCTGGCTCGACCGGCTGGCTCACCATGCCGAGACCGTGAAACAGCCCGGGAGGAAATAGTGTCTCCGCCGGCAGGCTGTGATTTTTCCACACCGCTGGCACACCAACTGTTACACAGACAGCGACCGGCCTGCGACACTGCCGCGCTCCATATTCAAATGCGGGCATTTTTTTCTTGGGTTCAGGTTCAGGTGTGACAAATTGGCGGCCGATGATTGTGTCTGAGCCTGAGAACGCCACGGCTAACCATGCGGACGGCTGGTTCACGCCCGGCCGCTTTGCGCTGGTGCTCGCCGGGTTCATTGCGGCGACGTTTTCCGGGGTGTTGCTGGGGCAGGAGACATTTTATTACCGGGACTTCGGGCTGTTCGGCTATCCCCTGGCGCATTATCAGCGCGAATGTTTCTGGCACGGCGAATTGCCGTTGTGGAATCCGCTGAATTTTTGCGGCCTGCCTTTTCTCGCGCAATGGAATACCCTTACACTCTATCCGCCCGCCCTGTTCTATCTGATCTTCCCGCTTTCCTGGTCGCTGGGCGTTTTCAATCTGGCGCATCTTTGGCTGGCAGGCATGGGCATGTATTTTCTGGCTCGTCGCTGGACGGGAAACCGACTCGCAGCCTCCGTGGCCGGCGTGGCCTTCGCCTTCAACGGCCTCACCTGGCATGCCTTGATGTGGCCGAACGACATCGCCGCCCTCGGCTGGATGCCGTGGGTCGTGCTCGCGGTGGAGAACACTTGGCGGCAAACTGGAGCCGCACAACAG
>JAQGPB010000530.1 GCA_028293265.1 Pedosphaera sp.
TAAGCTGGAATAGCCTGTACCGCCGCCGCTTTGGTTGTTGCCGGAGGCGGGGGTGATTTGGCATGCCCCAGGGCAATGCGCTGGTGCGGTGAAGGCCGGAAAATGTCAGGGGAATGATGAGGGTCAGGGCAATGGGAGGGGAATTGTTCCACCGGCCAATGCAGTTGGATAAAGGGGAGCTTCTCCGGCGGGGAATGGGCCAGTTCTCGCGGACACCGCAGGGTGTCCCCTCTTTGCGATCTCCTTTGATCATCGCGGGGCCATCTTGTCACGAACGCGGCGGGTTTGTCCAGTTGATTTGCGATTGAGCGACATCAAAAATGGATGCGCGCGCGAAGTCCAGGGCATTGGCCAGGCTGTAGGCAGCCAGGGGATTCAAATTTTTATGGCGAACCTCGACGGCCTTTACGCTCCGCCGCCTCTTCCGCCGCGACGCGTTTCTTCTCTTTCCGCTCCCAATACCAGGCGATCCAGACGCTGATTTCGTAGAGCAATTGCAGCGGAACGGCCATCAAAACCTGGGTCAGCACCTCGGGCGTGGTCAACAGCGCGCCGAGAATCAGGTTGATGACGATCATGTAACGCCGCCCCTTTGAAAGAATGGAGTAATTAAGGATGCCAATCTTGACCAGCACGAGGATCACCACCGGCATTTCAAAGCCCAACCCCATGCCCAAAATGAATTTGGAGACGAAACTGATGTATTCCTCCGCCTGCCAGATATTGGCGGAGAATCCCAGCCACTTCGAATAGACCTGCGAAGCCGAAAGCGCCACCGGCAGCAGCACGAAATAGCAGAAACACGCCCCCGTCATAAACAGCGGGATGAAAAAGAACAACCCGCGAAAAACGTAGCGTTTTTCCTTCCATTTCAACGCCGGGAAAACGAACTGGCAGATGAAGTAGAACAGGAAGGGCGAGGAGACGGCGACACCCGCATACATCGCCACCTGGAACGCCACAAAAAATCCCCCCGCGGGACTGAGCGTGTTCAAATCCACCTGCATCTGCTTGGCCAGCCTCTCGGCGTCCAGGCTTTTGTCCACGAGCAAATTGAGCACCAGGTTGGTGCCATTGGATTTGGGTTCAAGCTGGATGTCCACGAAACGCTTGCCATCGCTGGTGATTTCTCCCGGATAAGCATGCAACAGAAGCTTGCGATTCAACATGAACAAATCAGTCCCTTGCGGGTGCTCAGCCAGCAACCGGGCGGTGTTCGGGGAAAGCTTGATGTCCGCAAAACGTTTTTCATCGTAGATGGGGCCGCTCTCGATGATGCGGTCAAAGTCATCCGTCAAGGATTTGGTCAAATCCGCGGTCACGGTCTGCATTCTTTCCACCTCGCCGGGAGCAGGAAAAAAAAGATGCAGCAGCCCTTGCCGTTTTACGCCGTTGTCAAAATTGGTGACGAGACTGCGGGTTTCGACCGACAACTGCCCGGCGATAAATTTGGAAAGTTCGTCGGCTTTGTCGGGATTCTGCAGCCGGCTGAGCAACGATTTTAGGCCGATGATTTCATTGGTGGCAATCCGCCACGGATTGGGCCGGCTGGCCGGGGTGTTGATGGTGTCCCACTGATCCAAGTCCAGAGAATAGGTGCCCAAGCGGTTGGTGCCGTATCGCACGACGGCAATTTTCTCATCGCTCGTGTAGCGGGCCTGCGCCTTTTCCAGCGGGCGCTTGAGAATTCCGACGACGTAATTTCCCCCGATGAGGCAGATCAGCATCGCGACGCCCAGCGTCACGACGCTCTTGATCAAGACCCACCGAAGGTCTTCAAGATGTTCGAGGAAGGATTTGACTGGCCCACCCTCGTCCTCATCCAATGGAAGAGGCTCCACTTCGGGCTCAATCGCCATGGCAGTTTACTGCGGCAAAGATCAGGCCTTCTGGCCGGGAGGAGTTTGCGGAACCGTGCGCGCGGGGTCGCTGGCAGCGACCTGGGCGGGCGGCAAAGTCTTCTGGGGCGGCGGATTGTGGGTGTCATCCATCGCGTTATGAATCTCGGAAGTCACGTCGTTCGTCGCCTTCTTGAATTCCTTGATGCCCTGGCCCAAACCTTTGGCCAGTTCCGGCAGCTTTTTGGAACCGAACAACAGCAACACGACGGCGAGAATCAAAACGATTTCCCAGCCACCAAAAAATCCCGCTAACATAATATTCATAGACTTTTCTTAGATATAAAAAACCATACGCCCGTCCGCCACATTAGTAAAGCACCAAAAAGGACTGCAATTTGCCCGGCTAAAACGCCGGAGCGCTTTCTTATTAGACGGTCAAACTCACGATTTTATTCCGAATAAGTTGAATAACATTCAATGAGGTTGGAAACAACCTTCATTTGCAGTGAATCGCACGGCAAAAGCTCAAACGCCGATGTCTTCGTTCCAAAGCTCGGGGCGCGCGGCGATGAAATCGCGCATGAGCTTGATGCAATCGGCGTTCTGCAACACCTCAACCTTCACTCCCTGCGAACGGACATATTCCTCCGGCCCCTGGAAAGTGACATTTTCGCCGATGACGATGTGAGGGATTTTGTAAAGCAGCGCGGCGCCGCTGCACATGGGACAGGGGGAGAGTGTGGAATAAAGGGTGCATTTCTGATAAACCGAGGCTTTCAGGCGGCCGGTGTTTTCAAGGCAATTCATCTCGGCATGATGAATCACGCTGCCGTGCTGGACGCGCTGGTTGTGGCCGCGCCCGATGATCTTGCCGTCGCAAACCAGCACCGAGCCGATGGGAATGCCGCCGGCGGCGAGGCCTTTCTTGGCTTCGTCAATGGCGGCTTGGAGGAAGGGGTCCATAAAATCTTCAGCATCTGAACGTTAGATTGCGGCGGTAATCGCATCGCCCATTTGCGTGGTGCCGACTTTGTGGGCGTTATTTTCCATGGAACTGTATATATCGCCGGTGCGGTTGCCGGCGGCAATGGCTTGGCCGACGGCGTTCTCGATGGCATTGGCGGCGTCGTTCAGGTTGAAGCTGTGACGCAGCATCAGCGCGCAGGACAGTATCTGGGCGATGGGATTGGCAAGATTTTTCCCGGCGATGTCGGGCGCGGTGCCGCCGGCGGGTTCGTAGAAGCCAAAAACGCGGTCGCCGCTTTGCGCACCGAGTCTTGCACTGGGCAGCATGCCAAGGGAACCGGCAAGCGCGGCGGCTTCGTCGCTCAGAATATCGCCGAACATGTTTTCGCA
>JAQGPB010000531.1 GCA_028293265.1 Pedosphaera sp.
TTTTAGGCTCCCAATTACGGGGCCAACCCCGCAGATTCGGACAGCGCCACTGACGGGGAAAAGGGCGGGATTTTGGGTCGAAAAGCGACAAAAGACCCCTTTTTCGCAATTTGCGGGTTCATTTTCATTGGCTTGCCGGTTTGGCCTTCAACGCGGCTTCCTTGAGCCTGCGTTCGACAATCGGCAGATATTCATGGGCTACGCGGTTGTCCTCCTTGCCCCATTCCAACTGCCGCGAGCGTTCAAACCAGCTCCGCGCAGCCGCATAATCCCCAATCTGCACATAATGCCAGCCTATGTTTACCGTTATGAAATAGCTGTTCGGGTCCAGGGCATTGGCGCGATCGTAGTAGGTGCTTGAATCCTGCGGGGTTTCATTTCCGCCGGAGCCAATCCAGTCGAGGCACATCCCGTAGCCAAGCCAGTTATGGCTGTCGTAAGGGTCCAGTTTCATCCCACGCTGATACCAGACCATGGCTTTCTTGGCCAAATCCACGTAATCATCGTTGCCGACCCAGCTTTTGAGGCGATAACACTCGCCAATCGCGTAGGTGGTCTCGAAGTTCATGAGGTCAACCGCGAAGGCTTTCTCCAGGGCCTCGATGCGCGCATAGGTATAGCTGACTGGCAGTTTCTCCAATTCCTCGGCCTGACGCAGCCAGACATATTCGCGCCCGCGTTGCCAGCCCTCGCGGCCCAGATAAGCCGCGCCCGCCAGCAAGCAGACCGTCGCCACGCCTTTCAACACCCATCCCACCCGGAACCAATATCGCTCGGTGGCGAACCGCCATTGGCTGGTAAGCATTGCCATCAAAGCCACCGCCAAGATCGCGATGGCCGGCAATTGCATGTTAAAATCGAGAAAGGAATGCAGCAGGATGGCGAACAGCCCGACCGATGCGCCGACGAGAAACGCAAATTTGTTGCTCTTCTTGCGCGAGAAATCATCCCGTCCGCCGCGCACGGAGCGCCAGTTCTTGAAAATGCCCCCATATAACAACACCCACGCCGACGCCACCAACACCGCGCCCGCCACGCCCCAATCCACCAGCGTGTTCAAGTAATCGTTATGCACCTTAAACGGGCGGAGCTGCACATCGGTCGGGCGATATTGCGGGAAACGATAATCAAAATGCGCCGGTCCCGCGCCCCACCAGATATGGTCGCGCCAGATTTCGACGGCGGGCTGCCAGATGGAAAAGCGCATGTCATCGGCTTTGCCGCTGGCCTTCATCTGCGCCACCCGCTGTTGCATGGCCTGCACGCGGGGAATCGCCAGCGCGCCCGCCAGCACCAGCACGCCCATCAGCACCAGCCCTTGAATGCGATAATCCCGTTGCACCACCAGCACCGCGCCCAACGCCAGCAGCATCACGCCCGTCACGACCCACCCGCCGCGCGACAGCGTCACGCCAATGGCCCCCAGCATCATGAACGAGGCGTATCCGAGAATGATTTTGAGCACATGCCCCGAACGGCCCATCAACACCTGGCACAACCCCAGCGGCACCAGCATTTCCAAAAAACCGGCCAGATGATTTGGATAAATAAATGTTCCGCCCGCGCGGCCGATGTACGGGCTGGTCACATTCCAGACGCGTTGTGACTTGGTAAAAAATTGATAACCGGCGTAAAACGAAATCGCCATGCCCAAAAAGACCAGCGTCACCGTGACAATCTGGATTGATTCCTGCCGGTGGACGTTGTTGAGGATGGCCCAAAATAGAAAGCCATAGACCAGGATGCGGATCAATTCCTCCCGCGCCACATATTCAATGTCCGCCTGCAAGTAGCGGACGATTGCATAAATCACGAAGGCGAGCACCGCCCAGCAAATCGGCGGCCAGAGCAATTTCGGACTCGGCCCGATCCACAGCCGCAAAAGCCACAGCGCCATCACGCCCAGCGTCAGAGCTTGTATCACCAGGAATTGCCAAGTCCCATGCGCCCCCAAAGCCAGCGGCCCGAAAACTAGAATCCCCAGCACCAGCCCGAGAATCCCCTTTTCACACCACCCATCAATTTTTTCGCGGTCCATTAAAAGCTTATCTCAGCAGGAGCCGACGTGAGGAGGCTCTAACAATTTCTGGGGGAAATATTAGAGCCTCCTCACGTCGGCTCCTGCTCATTTTTGAATTCCGCATTCCGCATTCCACACTTGGTTTAGCTCCAATATTCCCGCGGGTCGGTAATCTTGCCGGTGATGGCGCTCGCCGCAACCGTCGCCGGCGATGCCAGGAAAACCTGCGATTCCTTGTGGCCCATGCGGCCGGGGAAATTGCGGTTAGTCGCGCTGATGCACTTCATCGGCGAATTCATGCGGCCGAACGTGTCCACCGGCCCGCCGAGGCACGCGGCGCAGCCGGCGTTCTCGGTCATTTGCACGCCCGAATCCACGAGAATCTGCCAGACTGTTTTGTCGCCCCACTTGGCAGTTTGCAAATCATGCACAATCTCCGGCGTCGCGGGCACGCCGAAAGTGTCAATCTTCACCCGCTTGCCGCGCAAGACGCGCGCGAATTCCAAAAAGTCGCTCGTCTTGCCGCCGGTGCCGGAACCGATGTAAGCGCGGTCCAATGTCACGTCGCCCATGTCCTTCGCCTTCTTCCGCTGGCCGGGATCGGGATGGCACGCAACGGTCGGTTCGAGCTTCGACAAATCCACCGTCAACTCATAAACAAACTTTTCGTCCTGATCGCGCGTCACCGGCTCGTAAGTCGCCTTCGTGCCGTTCAGCTTGCAACGATAATCCACCGCCGCCTGCGTCTGCGCGTCGAACTCGAACATCGCATTCTTGCCGCCCGCCTCGATGGCCATGTTCGCAATCGTCATCCGGTCGTCCATCGTCAAATCTCCGATGCCGGAACCGTCGAATTGCATCGCGCGATACGTCGCGCCGTCGAAACCGATTTCGCCGATGCAATGCAGGATGATGTCCTTCGCCATCACGCCCGGCTGCAATTTGCCTTCGAGACGGAAATGCATCGTCTCCGGCACCTTGATCAAAAGCTTGCCCGTGCCCATGACGAACCCCGCGTCGGTGTTGCCGATGCCCGTGGCGAATTCATTGAACGCGCCCGCCATGCAGGTGTGCGAATCGGTGCCGAACAAAATTTCGCCCGGACGCGTATGGCCCTTTTGCGGCAGCGCGGTATGGCAAACGCCCGCATAGTTCGAACCATATTGGCGGTTCAACAACCCCTTGGACGGATCAAAAACCCAATGCCCGTTCGCGTCATCAATCACGTCATAAAAATAAGGCAGCCCCTGTTCCTTCACGAAATCGCGCAAAATGTCCACATTGCGGTTCGACTTCGAATCCGCCGTAAAAATATAATGGTCGGGAATGATGACAATTCTTTGCTTGTCCCACACCTTGGCCGTCTTGCCGAACTCGCGTTTGAAGACCCCAATCGTCCCCGGTCCGCAGACATCATGCGTCATCAGCACATCCGCCTGCACCCAGACATTATCACCCGCCTCGACGCGCGCCTTCCCGCTCGCCCGCGCCAATATTTTTTCCGTCAAAGTCATAGTCGCGAAATCCTAACGCAAGCAGCGGTGAACATCAACAGGCAAAGAATTGATGATGGAGTGCGCCGGCCCCGGCAGGGGGGTATCAGCCAGAACCAAAAGGCCGCGTGAGGGCACGCGACCTACAAAGGCAGGTGGATTGAGGTTTTTGTAGGCCAAGTCCCTGACCCGGCAAATTCTTCCTATTTATGAGATGGGTTGTAGCTCTTTTGGATTGCTAATCGAAGTGATCGGGGGCTAACTCGGCGAAAATGATGGCAAAGTTTTGATCTCCTTCCAAACATGGTCGGCGCGCTTCCTGCAACAGGTCAGAGGAGTGAACCCCTTTGATGGTGATTGCCTGCCGACACGGGTTTCGCTGTTCGGGTTTGGACGACCGACGTTGCCGTTTCCACATCTGTGGAACTACAAGAATCCGATCAAAATTTTTGCGACCTTCTACTGGGATGCCGAAAAGGAAACGGGATCGGGAAAACATAACCGCTACCTCTACCTGGCAGGATTGCCACCCGTATTGTTAACCCGCGAGCCGGCGGTTATCAAGGCGGTGCTCGCCGCAACCGGTGATAAGCCCGGCCAGTTTGACAGGGATACAAGCCCGATGGCGGGAATCGCCCGGGCGACCGGTGAAGATTCGCTGCTATATTCGAATGGCCTGACGTGGCGGACGCAGAAAAGACTGTCCGCCGAACCGTTCAGTCGTTCCAATCTGTTTCAGCCGGAAAAGTTTCATGGCTTTGAGCAAACCTTTCGCAAGACGGTTGCGGAAAGGCTCGAGACACTGCGTTCCCACCAGCAGGCCAGCGGCGAGAAAGTAAGCCGGATTCAGCTCGAACCCGAAATCAAAGTTGTGATGCTCGAGATGCTGGTGAACAATTTTTTTGGCGGCCAGGTATCCGAAAAGGAACTGCGAGATCGTTTTGTCCCCGCGCTCGAAATGCTTATTGACCACATGATCAGCGACACGGTCGCCCCGGTCTCCCTGGCGCTTTGCAGAATGCTTACGGGCCGCAACGCCATCCTCAGGCAAAAGATGACTGACTATGAAGTCCTGACCGACATTGCGCTTTCCGGGCGCCGGGAAGGCTTGGGCTTATGGAAGCAATTCAAGTCCGACGCCCACGGATGAAGCGCTCCGCAGCAACATCCGGGTATTCCTTGCCGGAGCCATGGAGGCCACAACCTCGTTTGCGAGCTGGGCGATATCACATCTGGCACACGCACCCGATATCCAGAATCAAATCTATGAAGAGGTGAAAGAAATGGATGTCTACGACCCCGACAATCTGGCAATTGCGGTGACACTCAACCGGGTGCTCGAAGAAACATTGCGACTGACCCCGGCACTTTACTTTCTGCCGCGCAGGGCCACAGTAGATACTTGGATCGAGACGGCTGACCACCGAAAGATGTTTATCCCAAAAGGGACTCAACTCCGCCTCGATGTGTGGCATGCAAACCGGTGCGAGGAGTTTTGGGGAAAAGCGGTGACAGGTTATCCCGCCGAAACTTTTGCGCCTGATCGATGGGAAGTCCTCGCCAAGAAAGGAATTACAGCCAGGGAAATGCTTCATTTCGGATTCGGGCATGGACCACGCTTCTGTCCGGGAAGATTTCTTGGTCTCTTGGAGGTCGGGCTTGTTGTAGGCGCCGTTGTAAAAATATTTAAATTCACCGCTGTGGGTAAGGAAACACAGACGAAAGCTGGTGTGTCAACTAAGCCGGCCGACGGTGTATTGGTGGACTTGGAACTCAGAACCTGAAGAAGCCTTGAAAGCACACTGTCAGCGAAAGCAGCAAGCAAGTCTCATCCCTTCCGATTGATCCGCATCGCTGCGGTCAAACTCCCGGCGCCAGAAGCGTTAGCCTGCCGATAAGCAGGTTTGCCGGGTGACGACGCTCATTTTGATGAAGTCAAAAAATTCGCAGGCAATTCTGCAAATCGTGGAACATGCCTCATCCTTCCGTCTCATTTTTCGCC
>JAQGPB010000571.1 GCA_028293265.1 Pedosphaera sp.
TTGGCCTTTTTCCCGAAAAAGTGCTCCAGAAGCAATCTGGCGCCATTTGCAGTCGGGCGTGTTGCCGCGCGGCAAAACCTCCAAGGGGCATCAAGTGCATAGCCCTAAAAAACTTTTTTCCCTACACGGAAAAAGGGTCGTTTTTCTGCATTTGGGGTGAGCGGAGGGGTGGTAATCGTCCGGGAACGGGTAAATTGCCATGGTAGAGCGGCAAGGGGGTGGAAAGCCTTGGACCGTTTGATTGGGCGCATCCTGGCGGTACCACCGCCGGGATGGAGCGCGGGTCTCCGACCCGCAGCAGCTTCGCAACGACGGACGCGTAAGAATCAGTCTTAAGCCTCCGGATATTCGGACGTTGCTGCGGGTCGGAGACCCGCGCTCCGCTGAAGGGCAGGTTGCTGTCAGTCTCGGTGATGGTGGTACGGCCAAGATACGCACCGTTTGATTCATGAGGCGAAAAGAGGGTTGCAACGGACGAACGGGTTTGTTGGAATCGGCGGATGATGTCGTTGTGGAAATAAAATGAGTTTTAAAATTCGTGCCCGCCGCAAAGCTGTAATTTCCGTCCTCGGTTTTTGCCTCGCTGCGTTCTCCTGCGCTGCGCTCAGTCCCGGAATGGGGGAAGATTTTCATGCGACCACCGAGACCGTGGGCCGCCAGGAAACAAACCTTTTTGCCACTCCGGTCAATCAATTGCTCACACCCGCGGGCAGGCAGGCAGAACTTCCAGGCATGCGGCCCCAAGCCGTCGCGCTCAGCCCTGATGGAAAACTTCTGGTGACTTCCGGCATGACGCATGAACTGGTGGTGGTTGATCCAGTCACCGGAAAAATCTTGCAGCGCGTGGCTTTGCCGACGGACAATATAAAAGATGCCCCCGCGCATCCGGTTTCCGATACGATTCTCAATCCCGATTTGAAGGCGCAGGCGAGTTTCACCGGGCTTGCATTTTCGCCCGACGGTTCGCGGATTTACCTCGCGAATGTCAATGGCGACATCAAGGTTTTCGGCGTCCAATCGGGAAAGGTCGCGCCGTTGTTTTCGATTCCGTTGCCGCCAGCGAATGCCCCGCGTCGCGCGTCGGAAATTCCAGCGGGCATTGCGGTTTCAGCCGATGGCCGGCGGCTGTATGTCGCGCTTAATTTGTCCAACCGCTTCGCGGAACTGGATGCCGCGACGGGGCGGGTGTTGCGGCTTTGGGACGTCGGCGTGGAGCCGTATTATGTGGCGCTGGCCGGTCGCAAGGCTTACGTCAGCAACTGGGGCGGCCGGCGGCCGGAGACGAACAGTGTGACGGGCCCTGCCGGCGAAGGGACGCTGGTGCGCGTGGACCCCGTTCGTTATGTGGCCAGCGAAGGATCAGTTTCGGTCATTGACCTCGATTCGAACACGAACCAGATCGAAATCCTCACCGGCTTGCATGCGTCCGGTCTGGCGCTTTCGCCGAATGGCCGCCAGCTTGTCGTCGCGAACGCCGGCAGCGACACGCTCAGCGTCATTGACACGCGCACGGACCAAATCATCGAGCAAATCTGCGCCCGGCAAAATCCCGGCGATCAATTCGGCGCGCAGCCCAATGCCGTCGCGTTCGACAAGCCGGGCCGTGAACTGTTCGTCTGCAATGGAACGCAAAACGCCGTGGCGGTCTTTAAATTTGAGCCGGGCAAGTCGAAATTATTGGGGTTGATTCCCGTCGGTTGGTTTCCCAGCGCAATGGTCAGCGACGCGAAGCGCAAAGCCATTTGCGTGGCGAACACCAAGGGCTTGACCACTGGCCGCACCAACAAAAACACGGGCCGCATGGAATACAATTCGATGCAGTGGCATGGTTCGCTTTCGCTCGTACCCGTTCCATCATCGCGGGAATTGGCGGCTTTCACCGGCACCGCGCTGGCCAACATGCGCTATCCGCTGCTGGCGCAGGCGAAGCTGCCGCCGCGCGCCGGACAACCCGCGCGCCCGGTGCCCGAGCGCGTGGGCGAACCGAGCCTGATCAAACATGTCGTTTACATCATCAAGGAGAACCGCACTTACGATCAAGTCCTGGGCGATGTAAAGGAAGGCAACGGCGACCCTTCGCTTTGTGTCTTTGGCGAACGCATCACGCCGAACCAGCACAAACTCGTTCGTGATTTTGCCTTGCTGGACAACACTTATGATTGCGGGAGCCGCAGTTCGGACGGGCATCAATGGGCGGACAGCGCCATGGCGACGGATTACATGGAAAAATCTTTTGGCGGCGCTCCGCGCAGCTACCCGGCGGCCGGCGACCTGACCAGCGAGGATGCGCTGGCTTATTCCCCGGCAGGGTTCATCTGGGACGATGCGATTGCGCATGGGAAAACTTTGCGTGACTACGGCGAATATACGAGTCCGCACAAGCGCTGGAAAGATCCGACGCGCAAGGGCCACCCCGGCTTCCTGGATGTTTACCATGAGATGCTCAATGGCACCGACGACATTGAAATCTGGAGCGAGCCGAATATTGAATCGGTGCGGCCTTACATCGTGACGAATACGGTGGGATTCGATTTGAGCATCCCGGATATTTTTCGCGCGGCGAAATTTGCCGAGGACGTGAAACGGTTCGAGCAAACCGGCAATTTCCCGGACCTTACCATCATGTGGTTGTGCGGCGATCATACGGGGGGAACTTCACCCGGTTCGCCGACGCCCGCCGCAGAGGTTGCCGACAACGATCTGGCGGTGGGGCGGATTGTGGAGGCGATCAGTCACAGCAAGTTTTGGAAGGAGACCTGCGTTTTCATCATCGAGGACGACCCACAAGCCGGCTGGGACCACGTGAGCGGTTACCGCACAACGGCTTATGTCGCCGGCCCGTATGTCAGACATGGCCGGGTGGTGCATACGCAATACAACCAGACCAGCTTGCTGCGAACCATCGAACTCATCTTGGGAATGCCACCGATGAACCAGATGGACGCGACGGCCACGCCGATGTTTGATTGTTTCACGGAGGTGCCCGCACTGGCTCCGTTTGATTCCGTGCCGAACAATATTCCACTGGATCAGGTGAATCCCGCCATCAAGAAAATCTCGGACCCGCTGCTGCGCAAGGACGCGTACGTTTCGTCGCGGTTGCCGCTTGACAAGGCGGATCAATGTCCAGAAGACGTCCTTAACCGCATACTCTGGCGGGCGATGCGGGGTTCGCAGAAGCCTTACCCGGAATGGGCCGTCAAGACGGTGGAAGATGATTGAAAAGCTTGTTCCGTTGCGAAAAAGTTTGTAAACGCCATCTGGGCGATTAGGATCCATTTTCGTCACTTGTCCCCCATTTAAACAGACGTGCAAAAGAACGATATAATGGAAAATTTCTCCATCGAAGAGGACCCCTTTTTTGCGCAAGACCTTCAGCAGATGGCCAAGGCCAACAATTACCGGCGTTGGCAGTTCGAGATGATCAGGCCGTTCGTGAGGGGCAAGGTGCTGGAGATCGGCGGCGGGATTGGAAATTTTACGCCGGACCTGGCGCGCGTGGCGGAATCGGTGGTGAGCCTCGAACCGAATGCTTTTTGCCACAGCCAACTGCTGGCGAAAACGAAGACGCTGCCGAACGTCACTGTCCATAACATCACCGCCGAGGTGCTGGACCAGCAGATGCCGGCGGATTATCAGGCGGACACGGCGGTCTGCATGAATGTGCTGGAACATTTGAAGGATGATGAATTTGCGGTGAACACCTTCAGCAAACGGTTGAAGCCGGGCGGGGCGCTGGTGCTGCTGATTCCCGCGGTGCCGTGGCTGTTTGGCGAGATTGACCGGCGGCTGGGCCATTACCGGAGATACTCCAAGCGGAGCGCGCGCGCGTTGAT
>JAQGPB010000586.1 GCA_028293265.1 Pedosphaera sp.
CCTACGTGGCGACTGGACGCTTTGACGCGTATGTTGAGCGCGGCATCCGGCTCTGGGACATCGCAGCCGGCGGGTTGATCGTGGAATGCGCGGGCGGCGAGTTTTGTCGTCAGCCCATCGCCGGCGATTACGCCTACCAAATGATCACCAGCAACGGCCTGCTGCGGAAGAAGCTTGAGTCCATCCGGTGATTTAGTTAACAAGGAGCGGTCAATCATTTCTCGATGCCATGAAAAAGTTACGATGCCTGGTAGTTTTGTTGTTGGGGGCATTGCTCGCGGGAAACAGCAGGGGCGGGACACTCGTCGTATTCAATATGTATCTCGGAGTCGGCACTCCCATGGGTCAATTGGAAGTCGAACTCTATGATCAGGACAAACCCGTCACGGTAAAAAATTTCCTCCACCTGATTCAGGCCGGCGCATATCAGAACGGTTTTTTTCATCGCCTTGTGCCCGGATTTGTTCTGCAAGGAGGCGGCTATTATGCGGCAAATCCATTCGCCACCAACATCATGGTACCGCCTTTCAGCAACATCGGGGTTCAGGGCAATTTCGGCAACATCACAAATGAGTTCAAGGTGGGTGCATTTCGCAGCAACACCAACGGCACAATTGCCATGGCCAAAACAAGCGATCCCAATTCCGCCAACTCTCAATTTTTCTTCAACTTGGTCAACAACGCCGCGTCACTCGACGATACGAACAACAGCGGCGGATTCACTGTTTTCGGCCATGTAATTCGCGATAGCAATGGCATACTGAATTTTTTCAACACGTTGTCCTACGGACGCGGACTGGTGGATTTGAGCAAGAATTACGGAGCGAACGGCAATATTTTCACCCAGTTGCCCAATGCACTCATTAGCACCAATCCGCCACCTTATGATGACCTCATTTATTACACCATCAGCATTCTAAACGCTCAGGTGAAATTGCAAACCAACGGAACGCGCCAAATCTCCTGGAACAGCATCACCGGTCTCACCAACCGTGTGGAATATGCGACCAATCTGCCTCCGGCCTGGCAAGTGCTGAGCAACGTGGTTGGCAACGGGTCCGCCACGAATGCAATTGATTCAACCACCAACAAGGCGCGCTTTTATCGCGTGCATGTTTTGTATTAAGCCGACAAATGGCGGCGCAGTTTTTCCAGCGCCTTGGCGCGATGGCTTAACTGGTTTTTGGTGGCTTCTCCGAGTTCCGCAAACGTCTGTTCATGGCCCTCAGGAATGAAAAGCGGATCGTAGCCAAACCCGCCACCGCCTGAAGGCGCGAAGCCGATCCGGCCCTCGCAGACGCCGTCGAACAATTCGGTCTGCAATTCCCCTTCGTCGGCAGCGCATGCCGGCGAGGCATTTTGCGCAGCAAACTCCAACACCGGCGTCAGCGCAAGCACGCAGCGAAAGCGGGCCGTGCGTTGCGCGGCAGGAATTTTTTGCAACAAACGCAGCAGCTTGGCGTTGTTGTCCGCATCCGGCGCATTCCCTGATTGGCCGGTGTCGAGTGCGGCGAAACGGGCGGAATGAACGCCAGGCGCGCCTTGGAGCGCATCCACTTCCAAACCGGAATCATCGGCCAGCACGAAAACCGGCGACGCTGCTGCCTTGAATTGCTCCGCATTACAACCCGCGGCCAGCCATCGGGCGAGCTCGACGGCTTTCTTGGCGGCGTTGCCGGCGAAAGTCTCAGCATCCTCGATGACTTCCGGAGCCTCTGGAAATTCGCGCAGAGTCAAATAATGATATTGGGCGGAGAGGATGGCGCGAATTTCCGCGACCTTGTGGGCGTTGCGAGTGGCGATGATCAACGTCGGCATGCGCACACCTTCGCAGAGAATCCGCCCGAAGACAATCAGTTGAAATTGACGAAGGAACGGCGCTCCCACACACTTGTTCGCACGAACGGGACGCGCCGCCCCCATTCAAGGCTCCACACCTTGAAAATCTTGATGCGCTGCCAATCACCGGCACTCCGCATGCCCGTGTGGCGGCCATCAACGGATGAGGCAGCGGCCGGACACACACTGGATTTTAATTGTCCCGACACGCCGCCCCATCGTCTTCCAAGGCCAAGGGCATTGGAATATTCGACGCGATTAATTGGGCGCCTGCGAAATCCGCAGAAAAACATTCGGGCCGCAAATGGCATCCAGACGGTCAAAAGCGGTGCTGTTGGTGCCGTTCCCGGAAAAGGTGTTCGTATAGCTCGGGACCGGCAGCCAAATCTGGCCCGTGAGATTGGAACTGAATTGTGGCGTCACCGGAATGGTGTTGGTTCCCCCGGAGAACGTGAGGACAATATTGCTGCTGACCACAGTTTTGAGAATCGTGGCCGGCGTCGGCGGCTGGGGCGGCAGCACGGTGATGGTGCCGTAAAAAGTGTGGATGTTACAGATGTAATAGAGAGTGGCCGGATAATTGGTCGCGGGAATGGTGAGCGTGACCATGGCGCCGGAACTGGTCGCTTGCGCGCTGGCGCCGCTGTAGCGGCTGGTGGTATTTGGAGCAGTGCAAATGTCCACCGGATGTATCGAGGCGCTGCTCATGCTGAAGATGTAGGTGGCGCCCGCGTTCAAACTGAAATCAACGCTGTCGTCCACATTCCCAAATTGCGCGGTTTTGCCGGAATCCACGCCGTTCAGGTTGAACTTGAACTGGCTACCGGGAGTGGTGACGGTGTAATTTGGCGGCGAAACAATCGCTTGGGCAACACAGTTGCCCGCCAGCGCCAATGAAAGGATGGTTGCCAAAACACTTGCCGGTTGCCTGAAGAATATAGATTGCATATTGAGCTGTCAGAATTGCCATGTGCAATGCAACCTGAAAGTTCCTCTTTCATATCACGATTGCACAATCTTCATCGGTATGAGGAACGCAAACCGGGTTTGTTCCCAAGAAAGTGCCATTATTTGACATCAGCAAATGTTTGGCACGTCCGCCATGGCGTGAAATCTGCCGGGGATAATTAGTTAAAATCCGTCAAGTGCAACCGGGGAGCGTTGACGGCGGTCAGCGGATTTGAGGTGAAATCTTTCGATTCCAGTTCGTGCAGCCATCGTTCGATCAGGGCCAGCACATGGGCGACATCCAGATGTTCATGCATTGCCGGATACTTCTTAAGATTTGCCCCGGCCAGTTTGAACAACGCGGCCGCGGGACGCAACCGCTGCTTTTGCAAATGGACGAAGGCCCCCGCCAACTGGATCAAACCCTTGTGAAAGGCATAATTCGGGCCTTGCCGGTCCGCCAGCCAAAGCTCTTCCAGCACATCGTGGGCTTCGTAAAAAAGCCCCTGGTTGAAGCATTCGAAATAGCCGAGGTAATGGGCGTCCAAATCCCGGCCGCGGCAGCTTTCAATCAACGCGGCGATTTTGGCGCTTTTTTTACTCATCTATGTTTATTGAACCAGATCGGCTGAATAAGAGTCAATTTTTCTGCGCCGAAGAACCGGTATTGCGACCATCAAAGCGCTTGCAACAAATGACATCCCGACAAAAGCAAACCAAAGCATCCATATTTTCTGGATGGTCCAGCCCGCCTTTATCGTATCAGGGTGGTTCATGTTCTGGTCGGGAACGATTCGTCCAATTTGCACTGGATGGTGCGCCCAACTCCCAGGAAAAATGAAACCAATAATGCCAGTAGGACCATCATCCGTGCAGTTGTATAAATTGGGCGCGACAGTTGCGCCCCAAATTACTGCGCAGAACATAATGCTCACGAGCCAAAAGAAACAAAACGTCATCAGATAATTAATTCCAGATCGCAAGCGCCTTGACCTTGCTCTTATGATTTTACCCTGTCAAGTCACTGCGGGAGCTGACGGGCTCTTCACTCGCACTCGCCTCGGGTAACATTTACTTTTGGCGCACGGCGCTCATCCGTCGTGCTGGTCCCCTGCCAAGGTTCATCCCGCACGCCCTCCAGATGCGCACGATCTCGCTGAAAATCGGGGATTTGGCTCGACAATCGTATGCCACCGTGCGACGCTCTACGCCGTGGCCAAGGAGCTGCACATGGGACACCGCCCGGTGTCTTTGAAAACTGGCTGTTTTCCTGCCAGAAATGACCCTTTTTGCCCTGCCTGCCTCACCTTTTGTCATGATGACTCACATTCAAAACCAGCAACAGTCATCCGCAACCCGCGATCCCAACCCGGAACTCGGAACTCGGAACCCGAAACTCGGAA
>JAQGPB010000637.1 GCA_028293265.1 Pedosphaera sp.
CTGGCGCGCGCAAAACCCCAGACGGGCAAAGGCCACCTTGCCCGATTTCCATGAAGAAAAGGGCCTTGGAACATCAGCGCCGCGCCTTCGCTCCCGTCAACTCGAAGAAATCCACAGCCTTGGAGAATTTATGAGCCAGCCGTGCCTTGCCAGCCTCCAACTCCATTTTAACTGGACAAATTCGTTCTCTCTGTGAGAAGATTCTGTCCGTGTTGGAAAGGAGAACACATAAGGCACCATCCGGTGCCCGCGAAAACTGGCCTTTTGTCAGCCGGAGAAGATCCCTTTTACCCTACTGCATTTGGCAGGGGAATGATGGCCTGGGGAATTTCCAATCCCTTCCTATTCCTCTGCCCATCATTCCCCTGCCAAATTCTCCCCCTCCCATTTTCGTGCGCACTTTTTCGCGGCCCTTCCCCATCAACCACTTGCGTCTGTCCGTTCGCTTGGCGCCGCTTAAGGCCGCTTAGCCAGTCCGCCCTATGCCACCCTCAACTCTCAACCAAAAGCCCTCAACCATTGGCGTACCCGCCTTTTTCCGCCTTTTTCCGCTAAAATAAAAAATTTTCTTTATGCTGGCCAAAAAAGACTTTCCTCGCCGCCATCCTCTTGAATGTTTTCGGTTGCGCTTGAACAGCATTGGTTTACCGTGTGTCTCTATTCCGTGATTATGTTTACTAATCTACAGCGAATTTCCGGGTTGGCCGGGCGGGGAGGCAGATTCCTGGCGGTGCTGCTCATCGCCCAAGCCGTTTCACTTGCCTCCGTCCAGGCTCAACAAGTTCCCGTCATCGAAAAGACCCTCAGCAACGGCATGAAACTGCTGATGGTCGAGCGTCATGACGAACCCTCCATCGCCGGCGGCTGGGTCGCCCATGTCGGCTCCGCCAACGAGCGCCCCGGCATCACCGGCATCGCCCACCTGTTCGAGCACATGATGTTCAAGGGCACGGAAACCATCGGCACCAAGGATTACAAAAAGGACCTGGAGATCCTGGCCGAACAGGAAAAAGTGCGCGACCAGATGCGCGCCGAAGAGGCAAAGATGCGCGCCGCCTTTCGCCGGGGCGAGATTGACGACTTGATGAAGCCGGAAAATAAAACGCCGCGCTGGAACGAGTTGAACAAGGAGTTTGAAAAATTGGTCGCCGCCGAACGCGAGGTGCTGGTGAAAAACGAGTTCGACCAGATTTACAGCGCGCAGGGCGGTTCCGGGATGAACGCCTTCACGATGCAGGACATGACCGCCTATTTCATCAGTGTCCCGGCCAACAAGCTGGAACTCTGGATGTGGATGGAATCCGAGCGCATTAATCATCCCATCTTCCGCGAGTTTTACGCCGAGCGCGACGTGGTGTTCGAGGAGCGGCGGATGCGGACCGATTCCACGCCCCTGGGGAAATTTGAAGAGGAGGCCGAAGCAATGACCTGGCAATCGGCGTCCTATCACTGGCCGGTGATCGGTTGGCCGTCGGACATTTCATCCATTTCCAAGGCGCAGGCGGATGAATTTTACGCCACCTATTACGCGCCGCAAAACCTCACTCTCATCTTGGTGGGTGATTTCAAGCCGGCAGAAGTTGAAAAGATGGCCGCAAAATATTTCGAGCGGATTCCCCGCGGCAAAAAAGATCCGCCGGATGTGATCACGACCGAAGTGCCGCAATTGGCCGAAAAGCGCATGTATGCCGAGGCCGAAACCAACCCGCAGGCCGATGTCGAATGGCATACGGTTCCATTTGGCCACAAGGATTCTTACGCGCTGCGCGTGCTGGCGCAGTTGCTTTCGACCCGTACCGGGCGGCTTTACAAGGGGATGGTGCTCGGTTCAGGGGTGGCGACCACTGTGGAAGCCGGGCAGGATGCACGCAAGTGGGCGGGGTTGTTCGACATCAGCGGTGAAGCGAAGGACGGCAAGACACCCGAGGATGTGGAGCAGGGGATATATGCGGAGATCGATAAACTTAAAAATGAAGAAGTGCCCGCGCAGGAACTGCAAAAAGTGAAAAATGAATTTGCCGCCGGCGAATACCGCAAGCTCTCGGCCAACACGCCGATACTTCATCAGCTCATCCAAAACGATGGCGAGGGGGATTGGCGCGAAATCAACGAGGCTGGCCCGAAAATCCAGGCCGTAACCGCCGCGGACATTCAACGGGTCGTGAAGAAATATTTTACGAAAGAGAACCGGGTGGTGAGCATTTTCACCCGCAAAGCAGGTTCGCCCAAACCGGAGGCCGCGCAATGAAAATTTTACGTTTTAACAAGTCGTTTCTAGCTGCCGCACTGATCATCGGCTGCATGGGTGCGCAACCAATTTGTGCGGCAGACACCACCGAACTGGTCAAACGGCCCGAGCAGCTAAAATTTCCCCCGCTGGTCTATGAACCGCCCTCGCCCGCGCAATTTCGCGTCACGCTGAAAAGCGGCCCGGTGGCGTACGTCATTCCCGACCGCACCCTGCCGCTGGTGAACATCGCGGTGTTTGTCCGCACGGGTTCTTATCTCGAACCCGCGGGCAAGGAGGGGCTCGCCGATCTGACCGGTTATTTGCTGGCGCGGGGCGGGACGAAATCGCAGCCAGCCGAGCAATTGGAGGAACGGCTGGCGTTTCTGGCGGCGCAATTGAACTCCGGCATTGGCGAATCACAGGGTTCCGTCAGTTTGAACCTGCTGTCCAAGGATCTCGACGAAGGTCTCGGCATCCTGCGCGAAGTGCTCACCGCGCCGCGCTTTCAAGATGACAAGATTGCGTTGCGCAAGCAGCAGTTGCTGCAGGGGATGAAGCAGCGCAACGATGAATCCGAAGCGATCGAAGCGCGCGAGTATGGATTTCTGGCGCATGGTGAACAATTCTGGGCCAATCGTTATCCCACTGCCGCATCGTTGGATGGCATCACGCGCGCCGACGTGGAGAATTTTCACCACCAATGGTTTCATCCCGATAATTTTGTGCTCGCGGTGAGCGGCGATTTTGACCGCGATGAAATGGTGGGCAAATTGGAAAAGCTTTTTGCCGACTGGCCTTTCACCGGCGAGAAACCCTCGCCCATTCCCACCGACACCGTGCTGGCAAAGCCGGGAGTTTACATCGTGGACAAGGAAGTCAACCAGGGGCGCGTCACCATTCAACTGCCCGGCATCAAGCGCGAAGACCCTGATTATTTTCCGGTGCAGGTCATGAACGACATCCTTGGCGGCGGCGGATTCACTTCGCACATCATGAGCAGCGTGCGCTCGGATGAGGGCCTGGCCTACTCGGCTGGTTCCTCGTTCCCCGGCGGAGTCTATTATCCCTCGACTTTCACGGCGGAATTTCAGTCCAAGTCGCGCACCGTGGCATATGCCGCGTCCATTGTGCTGAAGGAAATGAAAAAAATGACCGAAGGTCCGCCGAACGTCCAGGAATTGGAAATCTCCAAGCGCGGTTACATTGACCGTTTTCCGCATAGTTTTGCCACCAAGGCGCAGGTCGCCAGCATGTTTGCGCAGGATGAATTCACCGGCCGCTACGCGCGCGACCCGGAATATTTTCATGAATACCGCGCCCGCATCGAGGCCGTCACCGGCGGAGACGTCGAGCGGGTGGCAAAAAAATATCTGGCCCCGGACAAGGCGGTGATTTTGGTCGTGGGCCAGAAGAGCGATATTTCAATGAAGCTGCCCGAGCATCCGGTGACGTTGCAGGAACTGACCAGCGGCCCGGTTACCGAATTGCCCTTGCGCGATCCGCTGACCATGAAGCCCATGACGGCACCAGTGAAGGCGGAAGTCAGATAATTCTCGAATAGCTTCAAGCTACAATATTCAAACGGCGACGTTTGGTACTTGGAGCTTGGTGATTCTCTGGAGCTTGGATGTTGGCGCTTGGTGCTTTATTTAAGCGCGCTCGCATGTTGCTTGAGCCACAACCGATCCTGATTGCCGGGATACACCAGTAAATGCGCCCCATCATACGAAGGGTTGCCACCCAGCCGCGCGGCTTCCAGCGTGCCCGGATCGGTCCAACGATGTGCCTCGACATGCGCATCGGCAAAAGCAAGCACCCCGCCGTTGTTATGCTCAGTCGTCGGCCTGTGCCAGTAAAAACCCGAATCGCCCATGAACAGCACAAACCCCGAAAAACAGATGCTCGTCGGCGCAGTGTCCACAAATGTGTAAAGCCGGCTGGCATCGAAAGGGGCCATGTCGGAGGCGGTGGCGAAATTGTAATAAGCAGGACTGTCGTTGTTGTTTGGCGCGGTCCAATTGAAATAGGCATTGAGCGAATAATTGCGGACACGCCGCTGGTCTAGCCCGTCCACGGGAATTGTGGTGCGGTCCGCCGGGCATTTGTAAACCGCGGCGGAATGCAGGTAGTTCGCGAACAGCGCATAACGCGGATTGAGCAGGAAATCCTCGTTGGTGAATGCTTCCGGGAAGATGTGCTCATCGCTCATCACCCAAAGCGGACTGATGTTTGCGTTATGCGCGGCATTTACATAGGAGCCGTTGGGGACGAAATGCCCGTCGTTGTCGTCCGTGTAAAGCTGCCAGGTGACGGCGAGCTGGCGCAGGTTGCTCACGCATTGGGTCTGATACGCCTTGGCCTTGGCCTTGCTCAACGCCGGCAGCAGCAACGAAGCCAGGATGGCGATGATGGCAATGACCACCAGCAATTCAATGAGCGTGAAGCCACGTTCTCCGTTTGGTGTGGCGGAAAACCCCAAAACATGCTTGGGCGAAGCGTGAGTCATTCGAGGTTGCCAGCTTAACAACGCACAGGCCCGTTTTCAAGTTGAATTGCCACAACAACGAGTTGACTCACAAATAAAGACACCGGGGAGCTAAAACTGGGGGGAGGCGAAAGGGGTCGTTGAC
>JAQGPB010000645.1 GCA_028293265.1 Pedosphaera sp.
GGACTCGTGCCTTACGGCAAGATCTGGCGCACCGGTGCCGACGAAGCCACGCTGCTGATCACGCAGAAATCAATCAAAATGGGTGACACAACCATTCCCGCCGGCGCTTATACGTTGTTCACTTTGCCGAATGAAGACGGGACGGCCAAACTGGTCATCAATAAACAGGTCGGACAATGGGGCGTCGGCCCTGGATCGTACGATGAGAAGCAGGACCTGGCGCGGGTGGATCTCAAGAAGGAAGCCTTGGAAAAGCCGCTGGACCAATTCATGATGGCCATCGAGAAAAACTCCTCCGGCGGCGGCGTGATAAAGTTAATGTGGGAGGACACGCAGTACTCAGTGCCTTTTGCCGTTGAGAAATAACTGAACGGCATATTGGCCTGGCGCATTTATGTTCGCCCCAATCAACTAATGCGCGAGCAGCCTCGTGCCTTGATCCTGGCAAAAATTCACACAGCCCCGCGCATGATAGCAGCAGGCATTTCATCAATCCGGTTGAACCGATTGGGCCGTTTCTTGCCATCTCTGGCCATCACCGGTGTGTGTCTGCTGGCCGGTGTTGAAACTGGCCGCTCTGCCGAACCTTTGCCCCCTTCGGCAATTCTGACCGAGTTGCGAAGTTTCCGCGAAATGGGCAGCGTACTGCACATCGCGGCTCATCCCGATGACGAGAACACGTTGTTAATTGCCTACCTCGCGCGCGGCAGGAATTATCGCACCGCGTATCTCTCTTTGACGCGCGGCGATGGCGGCCAAAATGTGCTCGGACCTGAGTTTGGCGAAAAACTCGGGGTCGCCCGCACCCAGGAATTGCTGGCCGCCCGCCGTCTGGACGGTGGCCGGCAGTTCTTCACGCGCGCGATGGACTTCGGGTTTTCCAAAGATTATCGCGAAACCTTGAATATTTGGGACCGGCAGCAAGTGGTCTCGGACATTGTGCGCGTCATCCGCACGTTTCGTCCGGATGTCATCATCACCCGTTTTTCACCTCTGCCGAGCGGCACGCACGGGCATCACACGGCGTCTGCCGTGCTGGCGTTGGAGGCGTTCAAACTCGCCGGCGATCCCAAGGCTTTTCCCGAACAACTGGATAAATTGACGCCCTGGCAGCCCAAGCGCATCCTGGTGAATGGCCGCGGCGGAGAATCTGGCGCCGACGTTCGGCTCGAAATCAGTGGCGATGATCCGGTGCTGGGAATATCATTCAGCCAGCTTGCCGCACGCAGCCGCGCAATGCACAAGACCCAGGGCTTCGGCAATTTTGGCGCGGGCGGTGGCGGAGCGAGGACGGAATCATTTCAGTTGCTTGCCGGCGAACCCGCCACCAATGACATTCTCGATGGCGTTGACACCACTTGGAACCGGGTGCCGGGCGGCGCGGAGATTGGCAAACTGGCCGATGAAATTATTGCCCGGTTCAACCCGCAGGATGCTGCCGCAAGCGTTCCGGCGTTGCTAAATCTGAAAAGCAATTTGCTTGCCTTGAATTCCAAAGATTCCATCGTCGACGAAAAGACGGCGCAGCTTGACCGCATCTTGCAAAATTGTCTGGGCCTTTCGGTCGAGACCACCATCGCCAACGCCGAAGTGGTTCCCGGCGAAGAATTAAAACTCCACAGCACCGCGATCATTCGCTCAAGCGTGCCGGTTGTCTGGAACGGCTGGCATGAGAGCACTGCGCCGGGGAGAAAATTGGTTCCGAACCAGCCGGCGGGCCAGGACCTGACATTTACATTGCCCGCTGACGCGCCATTGACGCAGCCATATTGGCTGCGAGAAGATCCGACGGTCGGGATGTTTCGCGTCGAGGATCCAGAACTGATTGGCCGCCCGGAAAATCCGCCCGCGTTTACGTTCAAGCACCTCTTTTTGGTGGCCGGCCAGCCGCTGTGGATAACTGACGAACCGGTTCAGGTCCTGACCAATGCTGCAAAAGGCGAAATCCGCCGCAAGCTGGACGTGATACCGCCTGTCTCGCTGAAATTTGCTTCGGAGGTTGCGCTGTTTTCTCCCGGCACAATGCGCCCGGTGGAAGTGGAAATTGTTGCGGCGCGCGCCGGTTCCTCCGGCACGTTGCGTTTGGAAGCGCCCGCCGACTGGAAAATTTTACCGCCAAATCAGGCGTTCAATCTCGCGACCGTTGGCGCGCGGACACAGTTAAAATTCATCGTCACTGCCCCGGCGCAGGCTGCGACGGCGAAAATCGTCGCCAGTGCGGAAATTGGCGGTGTGCGTTATCGCAACGAACGCGAGGAAATTTCTTATCCGCACATCCCACGGCAACTGCTCCAGCCGCTTGCGAGTCTGAAAGCCGTCAGCCTTGATCTGGCTGTCCGCGGGCACAACATAGGCTATCTGCCCGGAGCCGGGGACAGTGTCGAGGCAAACTTGAAACAAATGGGATATGCCGTCACCACGCTCACCGACACGGACTTGACGCCTGAAAAATTGCATGGCTTCGACGCTGTCGTGATTGGCGTCCGCGCGTTCAATGTCCGCACCAATCTGGCCCCGCATTTGCCGGGGCTTTTCACCTATGCCGAAGCCGGCGGGACTGTCGTGGAGCAAT
>JAQGPB010000013.1 GCA_028293265.1 Pedosphaera sp.
GAAGGAGGCTGAACGGATGGCGTCGTTCGTGGCTGCGGGTTCGAAGGAACGAATCGCGGGAGATCGTCCGTGACTGGTATCGAAGTAAAATTCTGCGGTGCCGGGTTGGCCGGGACGGGTGCAGTCGCCGGTTTAACCAGTGGCGCAGGAGCGACGATGGTTTCATTTCGCTCGCTCCCGCCATGAAAGCGCAGCAAGGCTTCGCGCACGGCTTGTGCCACCAATCGCCGCACCTGGCCTTCCTGGTGAAATTTTACCTCACGCTTGGCGGGATGAATGTTCACATCCACCGCCGCCGGGTCAATTTCCAGGAACAAACAGCAAACCGGAAAGCGTCCCTTCATCAGCGCGGTGTGATAACCCTCCAGCAAGGCAAAATTCAGACCGCGATTTTCGACCGGTCTCCGGTTCACGAACAAATGCTGGTCCTCCCGCGTGGAGCGTGAGACTCCCGGCGCACCCATGAAACCCCAGACGCGGAAAAGTGATGAGGGTGGTTGATGTGGCACGGAGGATGAAGATTCGGGTTCTTCAATCAAGGCTGGCTCGGAAAGTTCGACAGAGTAATCAACCGCAAGAAGCTTTTGTTCACCGCCTTGAATGGCGCGGATACGTTCGCGCAAGGCGGCAAGCCGCGCGGCGGCATCGGGCGCGGAAGCGACGGCGGGCAGTTGCCAGACCAGCCGGCCATCCTTGGACAGGGTGAAGGCCACTTCGGGGTGGGCCAGCGCGGCGAGGGTGAGATAATGCTGGATGTGCGCAAACTCGGTTTCCTCGCTCCGCAAGAATTTTCTGCGAGCGGGCAGGTTGAAAAAAAGCTGGCGCACTTCCACGCTCGTTCCGGGCGCTGCGCCTGCGGCTTTCACTTCAAGGATTTTACCGCCGTTGATGACGACCTGCGTGGCCTCGGCCGGTTCACCTTCGCGTTCGCGCGTGGTCAGCACGAAACGGCTTACGCTGGCAATGCTCGGCAGGGCTTCGCCGCGAAAGCCCATGGTGGCGATGGAACTGAGATCCTCGGCACGCTGGATTTTACTGGTCGCGTGCCGTTCCAGGCAGAGCAGCGCATCGTCGCGGCTCATGCCCGTCCCGTCGTCAGTCACGCGGATCAGGCTGCGGCCGCCGGCCTGGATTTCCACTGTGATGCGGCCCGCCTGGGCATCAAGGGCGTTTTCCACCAGCTCCTTGACCACACTGGCGGGGCGCTCGACCACCTCGCCTGCGGCGATCTGGTTGGCGACCTGCTCCGGGAGTAAGCGGATGCGATTCATTGAATGCGGAGTGCGGAGTGCGGAGTGCGGAATGTGGAATGGAGAATCAGGGAAACGCCCGCGCTCACTAATCCAACACGCCCGCACTCCATCCCTTTGACATAAGGGCGGGCGCAATCACCAGCTTCTTTGCATCGGTATGACATTTTTTGCAAACCGGTCAGCCCTGATGAATGGGCAGGGTGAAGGAAAAGACCGCTCCGCGTCCCGGTTCGTTGCGCGCGGAGATCCGCCCCTGATGGTCTTCGACAATTTTCTTGCTGATGGAAAGTCCCAGCCCGGTGCCGTGCGCCTTGCCGAATGTGGCGAAGGCGTCGAACATGCGGTCGGCGATCTCCGGCGCAATCCCCGGCCCTGAGTCCTCGACTTCGGTGATGACTTCATTTCCGGCAACGTGAAAACGCAACGTGATCCGGCCGCCGCCGGTCATGGCGTCGGTGGCGTTGAATATCAGGTTGTAGAACACGCGGCGCAGGCGTTTTGGGTTGAGCGGCAGCTTGAGTGAGGGCGGCTGGTTTTCAAATTCAATGGTCGCGGATTTGATTTCGATTTCCGGCCGGATTTCATCAATGATGGCATGGACAAAGGCCGAGTAATCCGTCGGCGCCGGCACGAACGCGTTTTGCGAACCCTGGGTGAATTCGAGTATCTCGTTCACCAGATCGCTGATGCGGTCCACCTGTTTCATGATGCGCCCCTTGGCCACTTGACGGCTTTCCGGCGTGCTCCGTTCCATACCCGTCATCTCGGCGGTGAGGCTGATGATGTTCAGCGGGTTTTTGAGGTCATGCACAATCGAGCGGGCAAAGCGGCCCACGACTGCGAGGCGTTCGGTTTGGATCACCTCCTGGATATACTGGCGGTTGAATTCGCGGAGGCGATGGCTGATTTCGCGCAAAAGCCCCAGCGCAAGATGCGGCGAGGTTTCGACCAGTTCCAACATGGCATCGCGGGGGATGAAATAAACCACGGTGTCCCCGACCGCCACGGCGCTGGCTGAGCGGGGCTTGTTTTCCAGCACGGCCATCTCGCCAAACATTTCGCCCGGCTTCACGCTGGAGAAGACGTGCCGCACATCCTTGCCCACAAGGCCCGAGATTTGCACCGTCCCTGCCTTGACCAGATAAACGCCGTCACCGGTGTCGCCTTCCTTGAAGATTTCCTGGTCTTTGGAGAACTTTTTTTCCACCGCGGCCGCCCGCAATCGTTTCAACTCTTGCGGGTTGAGCTGGAGGAACAACGGACAGGCTTCGAGCGCAACCATGGGCAGATTTTAGGCCAAAAAATTTTGAGGTAAAGCAAAGAGAAGCTCCAAGCTCCAAGCACCAGAGAATCACCAAGCGCCAAATTCCAAATGGGTGGTGCCTTGAGCACATGTTGGTGGATGAGGGTGGAGCGGGAAGGGACTTGTGCGTGGCTTTAGGCTGATTTAGCGAGAAACTCCGCAACAAAATGGTTGAGGGAAGGCGTACAGATTTGGTGAGAAACTCC
>JAQGPB010000620.1 GCA_028293265.1 Pedosphaera sp.
CTGCCAGCCTCCCTTAATTGCGGCATGGTCATTGTCATAAGGTGGCACGGGTAAAATGAACAACAGCGCGCGCCTGGTGTTCGGTGTCTGTGTTGTGGCGGGCCTGACAATGGTCGCCATTGCGCTGCATTGGTGGGGAGCGGCAGAAATTCGTGCCGAGGCAAACGAGGTGGTTTTTCTTACCGCTGCGGCAGCGGCTTGGCTCATGGTTGCGACGAAACTTTTCTCGTGGCTGGGCTTAAGTTTCCGCGACGACGCGGTGGAGCGAAGAAATATTGCGGCCTTGGTCGCGCTTTGTGGCGCGATAATGGCGGCAGCCATCATCTATGCTGGCGGCAGCCTCGGTGAAGGGCCTTCGTATTTGAACAACGTCTTTTCTGCTGGTCTTGGAATGGGCGCTTTGCTTGGGCTCTGGATTCTGCTTGAGCTTGGCGCGAACGTTTCCAGATCCATCGCGGAAGAGCGAGATCTGGCTTCAGGCATACGGATGGGTGGTTTCCTGGTCGCGGGCGGATTGATCCTTGGCCGTGCCGTGGCGGGCGACTGGCATTCTGAGGAGGCGACGATCCACGATTTTATTCACGACGGCTGGCCGTCCGCCGTTCTTGGGGTGGTTGCCTTCTTGGTTGAAAGATTTGCCCGACCAAGCCGGCGTTGTCCATTTCCGCCCTGGCCCGGTTACGGGCTGGTCCCGGGTTTGCTTTACGTAGCTTTTGCAAGTGCCTGGCTATGGTTTCTGGGCCCATGGGAAGGGATGCATAGATGACAACTTCTTTGGTGGCACGATTGGCCGAACCGGAGATACCGCCCTCGACATCGGAGGCCGTTCATGACCTGCGGTCCGAAGCGGCGATTGATGCAAACGCGTTCTCCGGCCTTCGTCGCCGCGCTGTGCTTGACGGCTGCAAATGGGACCCGCAAGTCGGTGACGTGGATACCCTGTCGCCTTTTCCGCTCGTGTTGAAGGCAAGCGTATGGAACCGGATCGCCGCCCAGGCTGAACAACTCACCACCGAAGCCATTGCCGCTGAGGAGGAGATTGCGCGGCGGCCGGAATTGCTCGGGCAACTGGGATTGCCGCGCTCGTTGCGCCAAGTGTTGGCCGAAGAAACCCCGTTGACCCCTGCCGCAGGCCGGGTGATGCGGTTTGATTTCCACTACACCACCCAAGGCTGGCGTATTTCCGAGACCAACAGCGATGTGCCAGGCGGATTCAGTGAAGCCTCTTGTTTCACGGAAATGATCGCGCAACATTACCCAAATCTTCAGCCGGCGGGGAATCCAGGCGGACAATGGGGAAATGCCATCGCCGAAGCTGCGGGACCGGCCAGCGTGGTCGGGCTTTTGTCCGCGCCCGGTTACATGGAGGACCATCAGGTCGTCGCATTTCTGGCTGCGCGGTTGCGTGAATGCGGCTGCCGTTCCTATCTGGCCAAGCCGGAACAAATTTTCTGGCGTGATGGGGTGGCACACCTCGATACCGCCTGGCATCGGGGTCCGTTGACTGCCATTGTTAAGTTCTATCAAGCCGAGTGGCTTGCCCGGCTGCCGGAAAAGTGCGGCTGGCGATATTTCTTTCGCGGCGGGAAAACCTGCGTGGCGAATCCTGCGTTGGCCGTCATTTCGGAAAGCAAACGCTTTCCGCTGGTTTGGGAAAAACTCTCCACGCCCTTGCCAACATGGCGCGCTTTATTGCCTGAAACCCGTGACCCGCGGAACGCGCCGTGGTCGCACGACGATGGCTGGCTGGTGAAGACGGCAATGTGCAACACCGGCGATAGCGTAAGCATCCGCGAGTTGATGGAGCCTGCCCGATGGCTGCGGACGCGGCTGGCGGTGCGGCTGTCGCCCGGCAGTTGGGTGGCGCAACGGCGCTTTGAATCCGTGCCGGTGGCCACGCCCGCCGGGTTGCGGCACGTGTGCGTAGGCGTTTTTACCGTCAATGGACGGGCTGCAGGCGCTTATGCGCGATTGTCTGCGAAGCCCATAATTGATTTTGCCGCCACTGACGTTGCGTTGCTCCTCGAAAATGATGAATAAGGAAGAAATCTATTCAATCTGGGCGCCGGACGAGTCGCCATGGTCGCGCTGGGCCAAGCCGGTATTATTTGCGCATCTCGACTCGGCTTTGTCGCACATTCCCGTCACGGAGACGGCAGGTGATGTGAATTGGGCTCCGCCGCCCGACGAACGAGTGGCACTGGTGCTCGATTTGCCCGGCCAGGAAGGAGTCTTGACCGGAGTTGCCCTCGCGATGCGTGGATACCGGCCAGTCCCGCTTTACAACGCCTTGCCGTCGCCATCGGGCCAACCGCCGCTCAATCCGCTTGCCGGGGGAGATATGCTCGCGGTAAATGTGCTCCCCATTCTCAGCGCCCTCAGGGCTGGCGCGGAGCAACTCGCCCAATTGAGCCTGCCATCTGACGCACCGCCAGTTTTCCTGCTCGACGCCAACCGGCGTGGCGAAGGACGGAAGTTGCAACCAAACGAATTCGATAATCGCTCCATCTCCTTTACCACGGATTTTCCATCGGCGAATTTTCTCGCCGCGCAGGGGATTCGAAGCGTGATTCTGGTTCAAAGGGCCAAGACCGTGCCACAATCAGACTTGGCGCATACACTTCGCCGCTGGCAAGAAGGCGGTTTTATGCTGAGGCGCAAAAGAATTGACCTCGCTGAACCGCCTGAAATTTTTGAAGTCGCCAAGCCATCGTGGTATGGGGCGATGTTTCAAAGGGCGCTTGCCTCAGTAGGTTTTCGCCGGGCAAGCGGTGGCGGATTTGGAGCCTGGATGCCAGAGTCACCAGCAGGAGGTTGAAATTCCTGGTTCCGGAAAGTAATCCCTTGGGGCTTTCAGACTCTGCTGGGCATCAACTCAATCCTAAAACAGTCCCTTTCGGGGTGGTGACGGCTAGATTCGCCCCCAAGAGCCAGCCCATGAATCCAAACGCCGGCCACGCCAGCGCCGGAATATACAGCCCAAACTCAACGAAACTCTGCAACGCCCATCCCAGCACCCCTAGCCAAACCGCCA
>JAQGPB010000020.1 GCA_028293265.1 Pedosphaera sp.
AAAGCCTCAATAATTACCCCCTCTGACATAGTCGGTGAGCTTGTTTTCGCCGGTTTTGCACGGTTTGCCCACCCGCCCAGCCGCCACGGCTTCCCACCGTCAACCCTCAACCTTCAACCCTTAACCAATTTGGAGCTTGCCTTTTTGACGATGGAACGGAAGATTTCACCCCCTAACTATGGATAAAGCAGTTGATCAGTCAGTAGATTTGTTTAATTTGGTCACTTGGTTCCACGCCAACCGCAAGCGGGTGGTAACCATTTTGGTGGCAGTACTGGTGGTTGCCGCCGCCGTTGGCATTTATATATGGCACCAAAATTACACCGAAACGCAGGCCAATGCCGCGCTCTCCGAAATAAAACCGCCCATGCCCTCCCAGGAAGGCGCTCTGCCCAACCCAGCCGACGCCCAGCCTTATGAGCGCGTAGCGGAAGAACATCCCGGCACCAGCGCCGGCGCGCGCGCGTTGCTCATGAGCGGCGGCATCTTGTTTGATGCGGGCAAGTTCGACGAGGCGAAAGCCCAGTTCGACAAATTTTTGAGCGCATACCCGGACAATCTGCTGGCGGTTCAGGCCCAGCTCGGCGTCGCTGCCAGTCTCGAAGCCGCTGGCAAGCTTCCGGAAGCCACCGCGCATTACGACGAATTGATCAAACGCCACCCGAACGAGTCCATCATTCCCCAGGCCCAATCCGCCCTCGCCCGGTTGTATGTGGCGCAGAACAAGCCGGAACTGGCAGTGCATCTCTACGAGGGATTGGCCAAGGCGAACAACAACGATTCCTGGAGCGCCGAAGCCGGCATCCAACTTCAAGAACTGCTCGCCAAGTATCCCAATTTGAGAAAGCCAGTCGCCCCGCCTCCAGCGCCCAAGACGTCGGCCACCGTGACCGTGCCGCCCTTGCATTAACCTTTTGACCGACCTATTGGATGATGAAGCCCAACTTGATCAAGCAATGTGTGGCCGAGTTCATCGGCACTTTCGCGCTTATCTTCATCGGCGTTGGCGCAATTTATAACAACAGCCCGACCATGGGCATGGGCCTGCTGGGCGTGGCCTTAGCTCACGGCCTGACCATCGCCGTCATGGTCTCCGCCACTGGTGGCATCTCTGGCGGTCACCTCAATCCTGCGGTGACCTTCGGCCTGCTGGTCGGCGGCAAAATCAGCTTCATGGATTCCGTCGCCTATTGGATTGCGCAACTGGCGGGTGGATCGGCGGCTGGTTTTCTGTTGGTCTCATTGTTGGGCCAAAAAGCCGTGGCCGGTGGCACTCCTGATTTAGGCACGGACGTTGCCCAAAGCACGGGCATCATCATTGAAATCGTGCTGACCTTCTTTCTCGTGTTCGTGGTTTACGGTTCGGCGGTGGATGTGCGCGCGCCGAAAATCGGCGGCCTGGCCATCGGCTTGACGGTCGCACTGGACATTCTTTTTGGCGGCCCGCTTACCGGTGCCAGCATGAACCCCGCCCGCACGTTCGGCCCGGCGCTGGCCAGCGGCCACTGGAACAACCAGATCGTTTATTGGATTGGTCCCATGGTCGGCGGTGCTTTGGCCGGACTCATTTACGGCCGCTTTTTGATCAAAGAAACCAAATAGTCCGTTCGAGTATTTGTTCTTATGAAACTTACCATCATCGGGACCGGCTATGTCGGTCTGGTTTCAGGCACCTGCTTTGCCGAGGTCGGGCACCAGGTGGTGTGCGTGGACCGCGACGAGGCCAAGGTGAAGCTGCTGCAGTCCGGGGGCATGCCCATCTACGAGCCGGGCCTGGATGAACTGGTCCAAAAAAATGTCGCCGCCGGGCGGCTCTCCTTCACCAGTTCCACCCGCGAGGGGGTGGAAAAATCCGACGTCATCTTCATCGCCGTCCCCACGCCCCCCTTGGCCGACGGCTCGGTGGACCTGAGCTTCATCGAGGCGGTCGCGCGGGAGATCGCCGCGTCCATGACCAGCTACAAGATCATCGTGGACAAAAGCACCGTCCCGGTGAAGACCGGCGACAAGGTGGCCGAGACCATCAAGCGCTACTGCAAGGCCAAGGTGGAATTTGACGTCGCGAGCAATCCCGAGTTTCTGCGCGAGGGCTTCGCCGTGGGGGACCTGATGCACCCGGACCGCATCGTCATCGGCGTGCGCACCCAGCGCCCCGTCCAGGCGATGAAGGAGATCTACACTCCCTTCAACGCACCCATCATCGTCACGGACATCAACTCGGCCGAGCTGATCAAGCACGCCGCCAACTCGTTCCTCGCGCTCAAGATTTCCTACATCAACGCCCTCTCGGTCATCTGCGAGGCGACCGGCGCCAACGTGCAGGAGGTGGCCAACGGCATGGGCATGGACGAGCGCATCGGGCGGCGCTTCCTGGACGCCTCGCTGGGCTTTGGCGGTAGCTGCTTCCCCAAGGACCTGAGCGCCTTCATCAAGATTTCCGAGCAATTGGGCTACAACTTCGGCCTGCTCAAGGAGGTCCAGCACATCAACGCCGCGCAGATGGACCGCTTCGTCAAGAAGATCCAGGAGACGCTCTGGGTGCTCAAGGACAAGAAGATCGGCGTGCTGGGCCTGGCCTTCAAGCAGAACACCGACGACATCCGCCTCTCCCCAGCCATCGAGCTGTGCCAGCGTTTGCTCAAGGAGGGCGCCACCCTGCGCGTCCACGACCCCAAGGCCATGGACAAGGCCCGCCCCGTGCTGCCCACCGTCACCTACGTCGAGGACATGAACGAAGTCGCCGAGGGCTGCGACGCCCTGGTCATCGCCACCGAATGGCCGATTTTCAAAAAGCTCGACCTGGAGCGGGTCCGCAAATCATTGACGCACCCCATCCTCTTTGACGGCCGCAACCTCTTCAACGTGCAGGAAATGGAAAGTCTCGGCTTCATTTACAAGAGCATCGGACGATAGCCGGTCTGCCAATGGCACGAGCCATGAACACTTCGCTCGATTCTTCCGCCAATCCGCCGCCCGAACCGCTCAACCTAATTGATGTTTCCGCCGGGTTGGTTTTTCGCCATGGCCTGCTCCTCATCACCCTCCGCCGCAAGCAGGATCATCTCGGCGGCTTGTGGGAATTTCCCGGCGGCAAACGCAACCCCGGCGAGTCCGACGAAGATTGTTTGAAGCGCGAACTGATCGAAGAACTCGGCATCGAGGTCGAAGTCAAGGAACTCCTCGAAACCGTCATGCACGAATATCCAGAAAAGGCGGTGCGCTTGAAATTCTTCCGCTGCCTCTGGCTGCGGAACGAACCGCGCGCGCTTGGCTGCGAAGATTTTGCCTGGATCGGCCGTGAGCAACTGGCCAACTATGCCTTCCCCGCCGCCGATGCCCAGCTCCTGCATAAACTCCAGACCACAGCCGAACTTTGGCGGTGAATCCAATCCGGCTCCGCCCAAACCTACTGAACCTCATCACCAATCGGAACCTGCTCTGGAACGAGAAAAGTTTTCACCAACTCCCCTTCGCCACAAACGATCATCCCTGGAAAACGTTTGAACCATCTGCCAAAGGGAACCTCCGGTTCCGTATCCAGCCATTCGATCATCAAAACGAGTTGCGCTCCTGAAATGCTCCGCAGTTCAATCCGCTCCAGCAAGTGGGCGTACAATTGGCGCGGCAAATTTCGGCGAAGAATCTTGGGCATGGCTCACTCGCCATAAAATCCGCGCGTCATGGCGGATTTTAACCGAATGATTTCTGCGGGATCGTCGGACGCGGCCAATCGGTCGGCCAATTCACCCAATTCCCGGGGGGCAAGCTGGCGGCTGCGCGCCAATTCGAGGGCGAAATGAATCACCTCCGCCTGCTCGGTTGGCGGCAGGTGCTTGATTTCATCAATGACCTTCGCCGCGTTCATCTACGATTTCCCGTAAAACTCTTCCACCACCCTGCGGAAATTATTTTCTCCCACGCGGATGATTTTCAATTCGCGCTGGGCGTTCTCCTCGGAATCGCTCGCGTGCGCGGCGTTGACCATGATGGTCTGGCCGAATTCGCGGCGGATTGACCCCGGCGGCGCCTTGGAAGGATCGGTCGGTCCGAGCACGTCCCGGATTTTTCGCACCGCTTCCACGCCCTCGTACACCAGCGCGATGGATTGTTCCGTCCCTGGCTGCACCATCTGGGTCGCGTCGCATTCCGAAGGCGCGCGGCCCGACATGAACTTCACGATGTTCTCGAACTGGTTGTCGCCAAAGATCGGCCCCAAAATCTCGCCCAACTGCTTCTCCTCATGTGCCGGCACCTTGAAGCCCAGTTCCTTTTCAATCACCGCCTTCGCCTTGGACGCAACCACGTCCTTCAGCCTTGTCCGCAACACTTCCTTCACCGGCCCGTAAAACTCCGCCGCTTCCGCCACGCTCATCCGATGCACCTTGATGCCGACGATGTAAAGCCCCGTGCGCGAAAA
>JAQGPB010000056.1 GCA_028293265.1 Pedosphaera sp.
CCGCTGGGTCTGGGCGGTGATTTTGTTCCTCTGTTGCATCGGGCTTTTTGGCCTGTACGACGCGTATGTTTCCTCGGCACATCATTCAAAATCCACCACCACGTTCACCGGCGGCATTCTGGGTTCAATTCTCAACCAATACATCTTCAGCAACTTCGGCACAGCGGGCGCGTCCATCATCCTGGTCATGCTCGGGTTCATCAGTTGCCTGTTTCTGACCAATTTCCAACTCGGCCATTGGGTCCGCGGCCTGTTCGCCCGCAAGACCGGTGAAAGCATCCCCACGACAGGCGGCATCAGCGAAAAGGAAGCCACGCTGCAAAAACGCAAACGCGAACTCGAACGCCAACTCGCCGATCAATTACAAAAAACCAACGCCAGCGCCAACGCCGCTCCCAGTCCGGTCACAGCGCCTGTCGGCGTCGGCGCGGATGGCAAACCGCTGCCCGAACCGACCGTGCGCGACTTGAGCGTGCCCCAGGCCAAGACCGGTCCCGCCCGCGCCAAAAAACCGGAACCTCGTCCTGAACCCGCGCCGCCCGATGAAGGCGTCGTCATCCCCGCGCACGAAGTCGCCGCCGCCACAACCGCCGACATCCTCGGCAAAAAACAGCCACCCATCGGCAGGACCGAAGAACCGAAACCTGTCGAAGCGCTTGCCAAATCCGACAAGGATGAAGCGTCGGCTGACGGCTCAGTTGGGACGCCAGTTCCGGGCGAGCCGGTGGTGGAAATTGCCCCTGCGGCTTTGCCCGCCGCCAGACCCAGGCTGATGCCGAAAAGGCCCAAGCCCATCGTCGTCGCCTCCACGCCGATGATTGGCAATTATCAGTATCCCTCGATGGACTTCTTGCAGTATCCCGACACCACGGTGAAGCCGACGGAGTCCAAGGAGGAATTGATGGCCAACGCGCGGCTCATGCAGCAGACGCTCGCGCAGTTCGACATCGAAGTTTCCCTGGGCGACATCACCAAAGGCCCGACCATCACGCGCTACGAATTGCATCCCGCGCCCGGCGTGAAGCTCGAAAAAATCTCCGCGCTCGGCAACAACATCGCCGCCGCGCTCAAGGCCGAGCGCATCAACATTCTCGCCCCGGTGCCCGGCAAAAGTTCAGTCGGCGTCGAAGTGCCCAATCTGGTCAAGACCAAGGTCATCATGCGCGACCTGTTGGAATCCGAGGAATGGATCAACACCAAGGCGCGCATTCCGCTCGCCTTGGGCAAGGATGTCTATGGCCATCCCATCATCGCGGACCTCGCGGAAATGCCGCACTTGCTCATCGCCGGCAGCACCGGCTCGGGCAAATCGGTTTGCATCAATTCCATCATCGCCTCGCTGCTCTACAAGTTTTCGCCCGACCAGCTTCGCTTCGTGATGATTGATCCCAAGGTCGTCGAGTTGCAGCAATACAACGCCCTGCCCCATCTCGTCGTGCCGGTGGTGACGGACCCCAAGAAAGTCATTCTCGCGTTGCGCTGGGTCGTCAACGAAATGGAAAAACGCTACCAGATTTTCGCAAAGGTCGGCGTCCGCAATATCAAGTCCTTCAACGAACGGCCCAAGAACAAGCCCATTCCTGTCGCCGAACCGGAGTTGCCGCTGATGGCCAAAAAGGAAAAGGTTGAGCCTGGCTCAGATGGCTTCGCGGTGGAAGTGGATGAGGAAATCGTGGTGCCCCGTGAGGAGGACATCATCATTCCCGAGAAGCTCAGCTACATCGTGGTCATCATTGACGAATTGGCGGACCTGATGCTCGTCGCGCCGGCAGATGTCGAGATGGCCATCGCCCGCATCACGCAGATGGCGCGTGCAGCGGGCATTCATTGCATCGTCGCCACGCAACGGCCGAGCGTGGATGTCATCACCGGCGTCATCAAGGCAAACATCCCCGCGCGCATCGCGTTCCAGGTCGCGGCCAAGGTGGATTCACGCACGATTCTCGATGCCATGGGCGCGGATAAATTGCTCGGCAAAGGCGACATGCTTTATCTGCCGCCCGGTTCGGCGAAATTGATCCGCGCCCAGGGCGCGCTCATCACCGACCAGGAAATTCAGCTCTGCGTGGACTTCATCGCCAAGCAGGGCAAGCCGAGCTACGAAGTGGAAATCCACAAGCAGCTTTCCAAGCCGGTCAGTTCCTTGGGTGACGAATCAGGCTGCGACGAAGACGAAGACCTCATCCAGCAATGCATCGAGGTCATTCGCAGCGAACAGAAGGCGAGCGTCTCGCTCATGCAACGCCGCCTGCGCCTTGGCTATACCCGCGCTGCGCGCATCATGGACGAATTGGAAAACCGCGGCATCGTCGGCCCCAGCAAAGGCGCCGAACCGCGCGACATCTTGATAGACCTGGACGAAGGCGGCGCGGATGGCGGCGGCGAACCGAGTCACGGGAAGTGAGAACCGTCGCTTTAAATTACATCAATTTCAACTTCGGCAAATCCTGTGAATCAATCAGGCCCACTGGTTCTTTCTTGGCATTGACCACGATCAGATCGTCAATATTGCGTTCGTTGAAGATCTTGAGCGCTTCGGCGACGAGTGCTTCATCGCGTACGCAGATCGGGTCGCGGGTCATCACGTTTTTGAGCGGCAATTTCAGCAGTTCGCCGTCGAGCGCCATATTGCGGCGGAAATCGCCGTCGGTAAACACGCCCACCAGTTTGCCGCGGGCGTTGACGACGCTGAGGCTGCCGGACCGGCAGCGGGTCATCACCATGAGCGCTTCCTTGATGGTAAACGTTTCCTGCGCGACGGCGTTGCGCGCGCCGCTGCGCATGATGTCGCCGACCTTCAAAAGCATCGCGCGGCCAATGGCTCCGGCGGGATGGTGTTTGGCATAATCCGTTTGTTTGAATCCGCGCGCTTGGAGCACGGCCATGGCCAGCGCATCACCCATGACGAGAGTGGCGGTGGTGCTGGCGGTCGGGGCAAAATTCCACGGGCAGGCTTCCTTCGGCACCTTGACGTTCAGCACGACGTCGCTGTAGCGGGCGAGGGCGGACTTGGGCGAACCGGTGAGCGAAATAATTTTTACCGAAAACCGTTTCAACGCGGGCAGCAGGCCGAGCAATTCATCCGATTCGCCAGAATAACTGAGCGCGATGATGAGATCGCCATCGTTGACGATGCCCAGGTCGCCGTGCAAAGCGTCCACGCTGTTCAACACGACGCTGGTTGAGCCGGTGCTCGTGAGCGTCGCGGCAATCTTGCGGCCGATGTTGCCGGACTTGCCGATGCCAATGACGACAATCTTGCCGCGCCGGCGCAAGGTGTCCACCACCAGCTCCACCGCGGCATCAAAGGATTCGTCGAGCAGGGCGCGGACATTTTTCAGCGCTGCCATTTCCACATCGAATACTTCCCGGGCACAGGCAAGATGATTCATGCAAGCAGGATGCCACAAAGGCGTGCGCTTGCAATGCCGAACGCGGCGATTCAAACTGTCAACAAGCTCGTGTGGAAACCGGGCCGGCTGACTGCCGGCGGTTCCATCTTACAGCCAGCCTTGTCCCCAAGGCGGATTCCAGCTTGGGTTGGGCAAGTAATCCAGGCTGTCGCCCGCAGACATATGGCCGGCCAGAATAATCTGCCTTTGGTTGTTAACACAGGAGGTGCATCTGGCCTTGTCTTTGGCGCTGGCCAAAGCTGGCAACAACAGGCCGGCGAGGATCGCGATGATCGCACTCACCACGAGCAAATACAACAGGGTGAATCCGGAATCGCGTGGATGGCCTCATCGTTCATTTCGACTTCGGGTTCAGGATCAACCTCGGTCCAAATGCCTGGCGTTCGTTCCTTCTTAATCAAGGCTCTCATGTGATTTATGGGCTAAAGATATGTTGCACTTTAGCCGAAACCGGCCCAGAGTGGGCATTGCATATTCGGGGGAGTTTGCTCAGAGCCGATGTAGGAAGGGGCGCCCGCCTGCAAAGGCAAGGATGGAGCCAATGGCCGGGATTGAACCAGCGACCGACGGTTTACGAAACCGTTGCTCTACCACTGAGCTACATTGGCGCACACCGAAGCTTGAAATTACCCGATCCGCCTAAAAACGAAAGTAATTTTTGCGGCCGAAAATGTTCCTTTGTCTTGGCTTGCCAGGTGGTTGAGGGTGGGAAGGGAAAGGAGTGGCGTGCTTTGGACTGATTTGGTGAGAAACTCCGCGCCTTTTTTGGGGAGGTTCAAAGTTCAAGGTTTGAGGTTTGAGGCTGAGACCCCTCTCGCTGCGGGCTGGAACGGCACTGGTTGGGTCGGTGTGGTCGTCGGGCCAAGGGCGGGCTTGGTGCGGTAACACATAAAAAATTCAAATTAAGTGTGATTAAGTGTTACAAGGTGTTACAAGGTGTTAAAATCGGTTTCGTCTCTGGCTGGCTTTAACGTGAACGCGGCGGTGTTGCCATCCACTGGCAATCATCAATCCCTCAACCGTTTCCCGGCTGCTGTTTTTCAAAGAGCAAACCTCCAACACGGGAAGAGTAACAGGCTCTTAATTTTGGTCAAGAGTTTTCGGAGTTTCGGCTGCTTTTGTCACGACCATCTTGTCGTCTCCTCTCTTTTAGTGTCTGCGTCGCTCTCTGGCTCGCGGAGACTGACCATGCGTGAAGTCCTGCGTCGGCGCAAAAGAACAGAAATGAACTCTCTGCCTTGCTTCGCTCCAATAATTCAGGCTGCTCGCTGTTCAGCAAATCCATGAAGATGCGCCCATATTCCAAGCCGCAGTCGTAGCACCAATAAATCGCGCCACCACCGGCGCGCATCTCGCCGGTAAAGGCGTCTCTTCCACAGAACTCGCACTTCTTCCCGATGACCGACAGGGCCTCGACCTGCTTCAGGTCCAGCTTGTCCAAATCGAAGCCGGTGGGCGGAGCGCAATCTTTGCAGAGGTGAACTGTCTGCTCCTCCGATCCATTCACGACGGTAGTGAAATGGATCATGGCTTCGTTCTGATGACACTTGGCGCAAAGCATGGCGATGGCAGCTAAAACGGACAGTCCTATATTAGCACGGCCGAAATAAGTAACAAGGCGATCCCGCCAAAGACATTGAGACTTTCGCGCCCGGAGCCGGGACAAAAACGATGTTTCGCCTGTGAGGCTCCGTCCCCAGGCGCGAAAGAACACCCACCTCTTTGGCGTTTTCACGTTAGCATCAGGCGGGCATCCCCAAGGTGGTTGACTTCGCGCCCCGTTTGGGCGAAAAATTAAACGATATGAAAAACGGCAAATCATCTGTTTCCAAAGCCGGCCAAGAGCGGGTGGAGTTGGGCCAATACATTGTGGCCGACCCGAAGATTTGCCACGGCAAGCCCACGTTCAAAGGCACACGCATCATGGTCTGGCAGATTCTTGATGAACTTGCCCACGGCATGGCGCCGGAGGACATCGTCAAGGCTTGGGATGACAAGGTGCCGCGTGAAGCCATCGCCGAGAGCGTACAACTTGCCCGGGTTTCGTTGCTGGATAGCGGCGGTCGCCTGCGTCATCCCGAGGAATTGGCCGCGGCATGATTTTGCTGGATGAGAACATCCGGCAAGACCAAGGAACCCAACTTCGTCAATGGCGTGTCCGTTGCCGGTTTCTCATTGAGGAATTCGCTCCATCAGGCATCCAAGACCCGGACATTGTTCCACTCTTACAGCGGTTGAAGCAGCCGACATTTTTCACGCACGACCAGGATTTTTTTCGCCGGAATCTTGTTCATCCGGCTTACTCGCTGGCATGGCTGGACGTTTTTGACGGCGAGGCTGCCACTTTTGTCCGCTCATTCTTGAAACATCCGTTATTCAATACCGCTGCAAAACGCATGGGAATTGTCGCCCGCGTCCACCCGCACGGAATCCATTTCTGGAAAGGGAATCACACCCCATTACAACACGCCAGTTGGACGCAACGGAGGTAGGCAGTCTCGCCAAAGACATTGAGACTTTCGCGCCCGGGACCAGACATGAATGATGCACCGCATTCCCCGACGTTTCAGGAGCGCTCTCCGATGCGACGCGAGAGCATGGAGCCAAGACGGTCTGTCTCGGCTGTGGTCAGCGGCCTCCTGCCAAGCAGCGCACACAGAACGATTGAGGGCCAGACATACCACGAGTAAACGTCAAAGTGTGGCCATTGCGGATCGTAAATTTGACCCTGTAAAAACGCCATTACAACCCCCGTGCAAACACCCAAAGTGCATATTAGCCCAAACGCCCGCACAAACAGCTCGCTGATTGCTTTGTTAAAAAAGAATACATAAATAAAAAACGCGTCACCCACAATATTGCCAAGCGGCCATGGCATATGGCCATGGGCATCGTGAGGCAGATTCAAGGGCAAGCCATGAAGCAGCCTGTAGCCCATCAACGACCAAAAAAAGACCAATGAAATGAGAAAATTTATTTTGGCCATGATGCGGATGATGCGCATAATTGGTGATTGCCGCTTAACGGTCAAAATTCAACCGGTGGTCGTATCTTAGAATCGCCGAATTTAGGAAAACAGGAAATCATTATGGCCACAAACCGATTGCTGTCTCCCAAAATTTCTTGCCAAAAAGAGCGGCCAGCACTCCCATAACTACGGTCGCCAGACCAACGATGCTCCACCAAACCTCTGAGTGCTGAAAATAAAACGCAACCAGCGCGCCCCCGCCTCCGAACAGCGCACCGCAGAAAAATGAAATGATGCGTATCGCCATGATGGAGTCTCTATGCAGCCAATATACATCCGACGACCGCATATTAGATTACAAGATAGAGAAAATAAGGCCATTCCGGCCAACAATATTGAGACTTTCGCGCCCGGAACCGAGATTTAAACGATGCTCCGAATTTTCAGCCGCCTCAAGTTGGCCGGGCTACCAAGAGGACAGCGGCGCACTGTGCATGAAGGCTTACGGACATTCGCGAGAAGAACACAGCCAGGACCAGGCGCTTAAGGTTGCTTTCTTACATAACGTCCAGATCTCGTGCACGCGAGACCGAATGACGTGAACCGCGAAGCGGAACTGGACCGGCCATCCCGCGTGGCCTGCAGCGATTCGTTAGGCCACTCAATTATGCTCTATTCTCAATATCTCTCTGCCTCCGCCGCCGAATCTTAGTGACGGGCCGGCAACACACAAAATCCATGTGTTCGTGTGGCCCGGTCCGCGCGTCAAGAAATACTCCTGCGGCCACTCGACGCGATAAATATCCACAGCAAAGTTTGGGGTAACCTCAATGTGGTGCGGATGTAATGCACGAATGACCTCTGGAATTCGTGGGTCTTCCATCTTTATATCGTCAACCTCGTTTGTCAGGGATGAGTGCAACATGGCAAAACAAGCATCAGCAATCTGCCGTCTCTCTGCTGGCGTGCGACCGTCACTAATGGGGCGAGCGATGTAAATGTAAACGCTTGCAATGAGCAGCACGACAACGCCAAAAGCAATCAAAAGAAATTTGCCGATGCGCTTCATGGTGAGGGTCGAATGACCTAACAATTAATACACAACTTGCGGTCGTATGTTAGAACACCAGAATTTCGGAAACAAGGCGATTCTCGCCAAAGACACTGAGACTTTCGCACCGGACCCGCCGCCGTTCGCTGGAGCGCTTGGTTAGGCCACGTCTCGTTCATAACACACGTCTGGCAAACCGCCAACGAATGCCGTGACCTCGGCAGATGCCTCGTCGGGAGAAAGCGTGACAATCAGCTCGGAATAAGTGCCGAAGA
>JAQGPB010000064.1 GCA_028293265.1 Pedosphaera sp.
GACACCGGAGGGTGTCCTCTGTCGCGCTCCTTTCAAGCGGGTTGAGTCTGTCACGTACATGGCGGGCTGTCCAGTGGTATTGCAGTTGGATGCTGTCAAAGTGACATACCTCCATATAGGCGGGCCATTTCAAGCAGGATGGCTTCGAGTTGATGGTAGTAATCGTCCTCTGTCATTTTTGCCTTTCGCAGACGCAAGGCGCTCAGTTTTTGTTCCAACTCATCGCGGCGCGCGCGCGTTTCGGTTGTGAGTTGCCGCTCAGCTTCGCCAGGAACCAAAAACACCTGATGCGCGCGGACGCCGTCCACGGATTTTCCGTCGGCGGCCAATTTGACGGCGCGGGTGCCGTGAAACCATTCCGGGGGAGTTCCGAAACCATCGCCATTGTCGTCCAGCAAGGCGTGCTCGGTCATCAGCCGGCCCTGGTCCTTGTAAAATTGTTCCACCTGATGCGCAGCGGACAGATACGCTTCCAACAAGGAAGTCTGGCCGTCTTTGTCCAAGTCCGCCGCCGGGTCAGCGATGGCGCGGGCGAGGTAACCGCCGAACCGGGTTGCGTTCAGTTCGTAACCGCTGCGGGTGGCCGTGATGATCACGCGACCTGGGCCGGAAAGCGCGTTCAAAAACGGGCCACTGGCCGAGGCGCATTGGACTACCACCAGAGGCCGCTTGCATGGTTTCAAGGCGGCAGCCAGATCAGCCGCCGAAATGTCGGGGCCGCGCAAATTGAATTTGGCGGAATGGCCGTCGAAAGTTCCGTGGCCCAGAAACACCAGCCAGAGTTCGCCTGCGGGCTTGGCGGTTTCGTTCGTCAAGGCTTCGAGCAACCGCGGCAGGTCTTCGTCGGGCTTCTCCTTGCTTTCTCCGATGACGGTTGTTTGCAAGCCGCCTTTTGCCGCGGCGTCTTTCCACAGACCGGCCCAGGTGGAAAATTGCCCGGCGTATTCCGGTGCGCCGGCTGCGCCGATGACCAGGATCAAGGAGCGTGATTGGTTGGTTTGTCCGTGGGATGAGTTTACAGCGAAAAGCATCGCGAGAAAAAGAACCGCCAGCGCGACTGCCCGAATCATTGCGATGTAATTTTTGTGGACGCGGCTTACCTCCGCACCGTGAATTGGGAAACAACGAACATCGAACATCGAACATCGTACATCGAATGGGGAAAAAACCCTTACCCCGGCCTGCCCCATGAACCTCGGTGGTGGCGGCAGTTTGAAAGGGTTTAATGCAGGATAACCATACTTTGGAGTGCGAGTGGAGCCGCCCCTCTCCCCGGCCCTCTCCCCACTCCTGCGTCGTGGGGCGAGGGAGAAGACGTTGGGCTTCGGATGGTTCAGGGGTTCAATGCGCGAACTGGTATTCGGGGAATTCTCTCTCTCAAGAGGGCGAGGAAGGAGACTCCGACGCGCAGGGGTGGCTGGTACGGCCACACATGATTCGCGGTTCAATTGTGACGAGACGTTCATGGCAAGCCTTTCCAGCGGCGGATGCCCCAGTCGGCGATGAAGCAGCCGAGCACGAAGAGAAAAACCGACGGGTGGTGCCACAAAGGTTCGGTGGCGGTCTCGGTGATGGGCGCGTGGCGCTCCGGCAGACGCCGGACGAAGCCGGGCAAATCCTTCATCGTCACGATTTCGCCGCCGGTTCGCCGCGCGATGGTTTCCAAGAGCGCCCGGTTCGGTTTCAGCGAGCGGAATTCTTCCGCCGCCGGATCGGAAGTCCAACCCGCCTCGGCGCGTCCGACCACCGCTCCGTCCGGTTGCGTCACCGTGGCGTCCACACCATAAGCCCCGGCTGCGCGCACCACGTAGGTGGCTTCGTACCGGCCAGGTTCGGTCGGGGAAGGATCGGCGGCCAGTTCGAGCGTATTCGTGCCGGCGGGAGCATTCGACAAATTCCCGGACTGCGGCAAAGTACAGACTGGCCGGATGACGAGGCGGGCGGCGGCGTTTTCCAACGGCTTGTATTCCTCGTCGCGCGCCTTGACGATCAGCCGGACCTGCGCGGGATCGTCGGTGGCTTCGGATTCGACGGTGACGCGCGCGGGCACGTCGGTGACCAGCCAGCGGACGAGTTGACGCCACGATTTGGCGAGGTCTTTTTGCAACGCCTCGTCCGCGAGGGTCCGGCGCCACAAATCCCCGATCATCAGCGAGGCGACCGAACCGAGGCCAAACCGCTGGACGACCAGGGCGGGATAGGTGTGGTTCTCGGTGTCGGACACCATGGCAAGGACGCTGGCGCCGGGCTTGGATTCGCGGATGGGATTCAACACTTCAAAGGTCGGCATGGCCAAGAGCCGCTTCTGTTCGTCGGCCTCGGTGCCGCGCAACCGCATCCACGGCTGCAACCAGCCTTCGCGCGTGAGCGACATCTTGAAGACGGCGGGGAGTTGGACATTTGCGGGGCGGTCCAGATAGACGGGGAGCATCGGCGCAACCGGCGTTTCCGCGTAGCCGCCCTCGCGAAACGACTCCGCGCCGCCCAGCATGAGAAATCCCCCGCCGCGCTCCGCCACAAACCGGCGCAGCAAAAGCAACTGCTCCTGGGTGAAAAACGCGGCTTCCACGCGGTCCAAAATCACCGCGTGATACTTGAACAATTCTGCGGCGGTCTTGGGAAATCCGCCGCGCAGTTCAAATTCATCCTTGGTGTTCAGGCGCACAATGACCGGCTGATCATAGCGGACGGTTTCTTCGTTCGTCGCCGTGCCGACGCCCTCGAACAACGGATTGCTGACGTCGCCGTAGCGGCTCTTGAAGGCAAATTTTGGCTCCCGCCGCGCGATGCGCAGCAGGGTGACCATCCGCACCTGCGGATCGTCCTGGAGCGCGCGGTTTAGAAATTTGTATTCCCAATCGGGCCGGCCGACGACGCACAAAATCCGAAACGGCTCCTGCCCGCGATCCACCACGAGCATCCGGCGGTTGTTGACAAGAGTCGCCTCGCCGGACGCACTGGACGGATTTTTCAATTCGTCGGTCGCCCGCGCATCCAACTGGTAAAAATGAAGGCCGGGCTTGTCGGGCTGGATTTGAAAGCGAAAATTTAATTTGTCATCGTCGCCACCCGGGCGCTGGACGAGCGCGGCCACCGTGTTGGACATCGTGGTGAAACCCGCCGGGAGCCGGATGGCATCGTTCGTGCCGGGCGCGGTTTGGCCGGTGGCGATTTCAATCAACTGCGCCCGGATTTCCGAACCGGCAAACCCGCGCACGGCGACGGCGGCCTGCACGGTCACCGGCGCATCCTCAAAGGCGGTCTGGCTCACCGCGACCATGTCCACGCTGATATCGCGCAGGCCGGATTCGCTGCCCATGACCACGGGATAAACCGGCGGACAACCCTCGAGCGGCGGCAGGTCGCCGGCCAGGTCCGTGGCGTTGCCATCCGTGAACAGCAAAACGCCCGCGACCGGCTGGCCGCGCCAACGGTCCACCGCCGCTTTCAGGGCCGCGCCGAGCGCCGAGGCGCGTCCGTCAAAATTCAGTTCGCCAAAATCCCGCGTGCTCTGCAGCCGTGAATCGAAGGTGTAACGACGCACTTGAAAATTTTGTTCCAACTCCGTCTGCCAGCCCTGCGGATCGGCGACCATTTGTTCGTGCAGCAGTTCACCGCGCGAACGCGGCTGGCCCGCGTCCTTCACCTGCAGGCTCTGACTGTTGTCGGCGATCACGGCGAACACATTCGCGCCCGGTCGCGCGCGCTGGCTGACCCAAAGCGGCTCGAGCAGGCACAACGCCAGCGCGGCCACGCCCGCAAGTTTCATCGAGCCGCAAACCATGGCGACCCAGCGTTCGGCCGCATTGCGCCGATACGACCAAAGGAGCGCGCCCGCCAGCGCCGCCAGCGCGACGAGCGAAGGAAAGAGCCAGGCACGGCCGGGCAGAATGATGGTGGCGAGATCGGTCATTGGGGGCTGCCCAGCTTTTCGTAATACTTGCGGACCAGCTCGGAATATTTCTCCTGCACCGGATCACGATCCAGCGGCACGAGGCTGCGGTCGTTCTGCGCGCGGGAAAGTTCCTGGCCGACCCAATCGCGCGCCATCGTCAGCGGCGTCAGCACCTTGTTCTGCAAATCTTCCTTGGAAGGAGGCTGTCCATTCTCCCGGAAGGCGCGGCGATAAGCTCCGACGCGCTCGCGCACGGTGGCCAGTTGATTGCGCACATCCTGCGAATCCACCGCCTGCTCCACGTCACGCATGCGCTCCGACCAGTCCACATAATTGCTGCCCGTGATCGGGCCGTCCGACCCCAATCCGCCACGGCTCCCGCCGTAGCTGCCACCGCGACTGCCACCAATCTGTTGGGCGATTTGCCGCAAGCGTTCTTTGCCGGAAGGATCACCACCGGCTTGCGCGCCGACTTGGTCATCAGCCGCAGCGCCGTCCTGGGCTTCGGATGCATTTCCGGATTGCTGTCCCGAATTTGAACCCTGCTGATTGTTTCCCGCAGAGGCCTGGCCTTGCGCAGAGGCAGCACCCTGACCATTTGATGGATTTTTAGATTGCTGCGACTGACTTGATCCCGGTTGATTTTTTCCTGAACCGTTCTGGCCCTCGCGTTCGGATTTCTGCTGATTCTGCGCGGATTGCTGCTCGCCGCCAGACTGTGACTCCGCGCCACCGCTGGTGGATTCGGCGCTGGCAACTGCGTTGGTATCTGCGCGTCCATTTCCTTTATTACTGCCCGCGCGAGCCATTGAATTTGTCCGAGCTTGACCGCCGTTGCTGGCATTTTGTCCGGCGGCGGAGGCCGGGGAGTTTGTTCCCGTCGCGAGTTCGTTGGCGACCTGGGTGGCCAGATCTTCGAGTTCTTTTTGGGCGTAACGCAGAGCATCGGCTTCGCTGCCGAGAACGCTGTCCGCCGCGCGGTCCACGCCCTGGCGCAATTCGTCAATGTTCTTGCCGGCGGTGCGTTCCGCCTGGCTGGCCTGCGGGAGAAATCCGCGGTCCACCAATTGCGCGCTGATGTCGAGTTGATTGTCCGCATGCGCCTGGTCCGCGCGCCGGACGATGTCGTAAAGCTGCTTGGAGAGGAGCGGCTCGGTGGTTTCGGCCTGCTCGGTGATGGTGCGCATCTCGCCGAGGAGATTGGTCAGCGCATTTTGCTGGCGGGCCAACTGCTCCGATAACGCTTTGCGTTGGGAAGCATCGTCCAGTTTCTTTTCCCCGGAATTGTTCAGTCCGTCCAGGTCGTGCGCGATCTTGTCCTCCTGGTTCGCGAGGTCGTGCGCCTCGTTCCGCAACTGACGCATTTGCTTGGCGAACTGGCTGGAGGTTTGCTGCCGCAGGTTCTCGCGCAGGTTTTGCAAATTTTGCTCGGCGCGCGCGCCGGCTGCCAGCGCCTCGGAAACTGATTTGTTTTCAAGTTCCTGCGCGGCCTTTTGCACGTCGTTGCGCGTCTGCTCCAGTTGCTGGCGAGCTTCGGCCTGTTTGGAGGCGTCGGGCGATTGCTCCATCTTCTGGCGCAGTTCGTCCACGTCGGCCAGCATCTGGCGCTCCTCGTCGCGGAGACGCTTGAGCTGGCGTTGAATGTCTTCGCGTTCCTGCTCGGTGCGGGCCTCCTGCAAGGCGGTTTGCAGGTCGCGCAGGCGGTCATTCATGTCCTGCTGCCGCCGCGCCAGTTGCTTGAGGCGATCGGCCGTTTCCGACTGCTCGCGTTGTTGCGGCGTTTGGTCGGCGGTCGCCTGGCGCTCGGTTTCGTAACGGTTTTCCTCCTTGGTCATGTCGAGCTGATTGAGTTCCTGCTGGCTGGGCTGGCCGGAGCCGCCGCCTTTTTGATTGCGGCTGCGCGAGCGCGACATGCGATACTCGCGCGGCGTGGCTTTGAGCAATGCCTGATAAGCAGACTGTTCTGCGGCGATGGCGGCGGGCAGTTTGTCCGGAGATTTTCGGGCGGCTTCGAGCGCAGTGCGCGCGTGTTCCATTTCCTTGACGGCGGTTTCGAGCGCGGGTTTGTCGCGCAGGTTCTCGCCGCTTGCGAGCATCTGTCTGGCCTGCTCGAGGGCGTTGCCCTCGGCTTCAATCACGACGTCGACGTCGGAGGCGTAATCGCCGGTGGATTTGGCTGGCGAATTGGCGGGTTGCGCCCGGAGGGATGGGACGGATGAAATCGAGGACAAAGTAAGAATAAGCAGGATTTTTTTCATGGGTGTTTGGCGCTGCCGGCGCCGGTTTTTTCCCGTTGAAGGTTCCAGGTGGCAATTACGATTTGCTTTTGCAGTTCTGCGAGCTTGACCCGTTCGTTGCCGCCGCCGCCCTGGCTTTCGCTTCCGCTTTCGGAGGAGCCGGATTGGTCGGGACGGTAAATTTCCTCGAAGGGGCGGACTTCGGCGAAGAACATGTCGCTGAAGGTGCGGCGGGATTCGCCGTCGGGACCGTAGTCGTCCGCCCAAGCAAAATAGGCGACGGCTTGATCCACCTCGACGCCGAGTTTTTCGAGCGTGATCAGATAATTGAATTGTTTTTTGACGTTGGCGAGCGCGGCCTGGCCGAGTTCGACAAACTGAGGGTCCTGACCGGCGATGCCGAAGCCGATGCCGTAGTGCAACAGTCCGAAATCGTCCGAGGCTTCGGCTTGGAGTTGCAGTTCCTCGAGGCGCGAGACGCGGGGGTCGCCGCGGGGGAAAACGAGTTTCACGTTGGGACGCTGATTGGTGAGAGCTTGGAGGACGAAGTCGGCGAGGAATTTGTTGGAACGGCCGTCGGCATCCACCAGTTCCAAGGCAAAGCGGGCGCTGTTGGTGAGCACGAATTCGGACAACAGGGCGACGGCGTTGCTTTGCGGCGTGAGGGCGAGGGATTGTTCCTTGCCGACCAGGCGCGCGCGGGCGACGGGCTTGTTGAGCTGGAGGGTGTAGCTCAAGCGGGAACCGGTGACGGCGCTGACGCGGAGACTATCGCGGATGGTGCGGTTGGTGAGGCCGGTGTAGGCGGGATAGCGCAGGTCGGCGTCCGCGCGCACGAGGGCGGGGAATTCGAACACGGTGATTTTGAAATCGCGGGTTTTCTTGCCGCCATATTCGATGTGGTAAAGGCCGGATTCGGAAATTTCCGGGACGCTGGCGCCGAAGACGGGATCAGCCAGCCGCCGGGCCATGGGCAGACGCGATTCCTTGCCGGTCGCGGAGTTCAGCACCAGCGTGGCCTCGGCCGGCGGCGTGCCGCCGAAGCGGGCGGCGACGACCAGACCGGTGCCGCGTTCCACCTGCGTGTCGCCGGGCGTAACGGTGATTTCCTGCGTGATCAATGAGGCGAGAACGGAAGGGCCGGCGGCGGTGGTTCCGTTCCGATGCAAAATAAATGCGACGCCCAGCAAGGCCAGCACGGCGATCAATTGCAAATTCTGCGCCGCGATCAGCCTTTGCTTGAGCTGACGTTGCCATTCTATTTGCCGCGGGTGGGCGAGTGCTTCTTCGATGACGCGCGATTGCAGGTAGCCGAATTCGCCGGACGCTTCGGATGGTTTTTGTTCCGCTGCTGCTGAAAGCAGATGCCGGATCTCGGGCTGGTGCGGTTCCAATTCGCGAATTACGTTGTGGATTTCATCGGCTGACGATTTTTGACGGAAGAATGCAAGGCCGGTCAGAATTATTCCGATGATGAGCGGGACGACCCAGATGTAGCTGCCGAATTCCTGATGGATAAGGATTTGGATTACGTAGAACGCGAGGCCTGCCGCTGCCGCGACTGCCCAGCAGATTGCGAGCGTCTGGGAAAGCCGAACGCGGCGCAGCGTTTGTGCGAGTTCGTCAAGGCGGCTTTGGAGGCGTTTTTCCATCAGGGCGTAACCTCCAGCGTTTTGACGCGGCGTGCCAGCCAGCCGCCCAGAATAATTTCGAACAAGGCCACGGCCAGGAGGCTGACCAGCAGCCAGCGCCATACTTTTTGGCGGTTTTCCAATTCGGCCATGGGCAGGCGGCGTTGCGCGATGGACGCTTTGGCGGCGGGAAATTCGGGGGCGTTGACCAGCGGGACGCCGAGGCGGGCGAGGTCGTCCGGTGACAACGGAGCGGTGCGGCTTTCGTGCAGGGAAAGATTTACGGCGAAAC